>JAFWDW010000075.1 GCA_017515965.1 Lachnospiraceae bacterium | reverse complement strand
TTATCTGCAGCCGGTCAGCGGATTGATCCTCATCATCTTAAGCGTTATTCTGACGCTGATCGGCGGACTGATTCCATCGAGATCTGCGGCGAAGAAAGATCCGGTGCTGGCACTGAGAACTGAATAAACTCATTCTATGGGACGGACAGAGATTCCGGCCCGGGGCGCTTTCGCTCTGTAAAAAACGCAACGGTACATAAGGGTGCAAAGGATGCACCCTAAGTACCGGCGTTTTTTAAAGCCCGGACTGAAACCTCTGTCCGCCCCTTGTATCAGCTATTCCAATTCTTTACTCAATCTCTTGTTATCCCAGATGTCGATGTAGTCGGCCAGAAGATCAAACAGATTGTATAAGCTGTAGATAATAGTTGAAAGTGATACGATAATTCCGAATAATGCTAAGATAAGTCCAAAAGTTTCCATAATGCTTTCTCCTTGTCAGTGTGTATGATTGCCTTTCAAGGAGTATCGTAAAGATATGGTTGTACGCTTGTATGCACAGCAAAAGGCCTCCCGATACGGGAGGCCTTTGGAATGCTCAAACAATATTGGTTACTCATCCCATCCGTCGTAAAAACGGTAGATCACGAGTATATTGCGGACTATCTCTCCTTCTTCAAGTTGGATATCTTCCGGGTCGCTGATAAACGGCATCACCGGCTCTTCCTCCTCGAACTCTGCCCTGATCCAGTCTTCCATGGCGTAGCGGGCCTCATCCAGACAAGCGTCGAGAGTCGGGCCATCGGCTTCACACATTTCCAGATCCGGAAAACGGGCATGATAGCCATTATCGGTCTTGCTGATAATTGCCGGATAGACAAAATTCATACTTATTTGCCCTCGTAGGAGATGAGTGAAGTGACATCATAGCCCTCGAGCACTGCACGTCCGTTCAAGCCTGCCAACTCCAGAATGACAAGGACTCCGGCCACCTTTGCGCCGAGTCTTTCGACCAGCTTGATACCTGCCCTGATGGTTCCGCCGGTAGCAAGAAGATCGTCAACCAGAAGGACTTTCTGACCGGGTAAGATATCTTCTTTATGAACCTCAATAGTCGCTGTCCCGTACTCCAGATCGTATGTCTCAGAGACCGTCTCGCGCGGAAGCTTACCCTTCTTCCTGATCGGAATAAAAGGCTTGTGCAGATTATACGCCAGCGGCATACCGAAAATGAATCCTCTTGCCTCCAGCCCTGCAATGACATCGAAATCAAGATCCTTTACAGCTGCCTGCAGTTCATCGACAGCGAGCTTCAGTCCGTCAGCGTTGCCGATAATCGATGTGATATCCCGGAAGATAATCCCCGGTTCCGGAAAATCAGGAATGCTGATTACATAATCTTCTAGTTTTTTAGCCATACCTCTACCTCGTTTCTAATTTCTGCATCTGCATGAAAGGATAGTTCTTCCTATTGCATTATATCTGAAAACGAATTGTTTGAACAGTAGTTACTCCTACATCTTCCCCTCATTAAACATGCGCATCATCTCACAGGTCAGCGAGAAATTGTCCGGCTGCAGCGGCACCTCTCCGCGCTTTACCCAGGTTCCTTCCCTGAGTTCATTCCGATCCAGGTGAACGGTCGGATCTCCGTCGACATCACAGTAGAATCCGGCGAGCAGATCATCCGCAATACCCCAGGGCTGCGACTTATAATACCGGATGTTTTTGACATGGAGTCCGACTTCTTCCATGACCTCGCGCGCCACGCATTCCTCCAATGTCTCGCCGATCTCCACAAATCCGGCCATCAGCGCATAGTAAGGCAGCGGTCTGTCACTGTATCTGGTGACAAGCAACTCATCACCGTTCGTCACACCGATTATGACCGCCGGCATGAGTCTGGGATAAATACGGTTGTCGCACTCCGGACAGACGAGCGCTCTCTCATCATCCGCATGCTTTGTCGGCGCCCCGCAGCAGCCGCAATGCCGGTTCGTCCTGTACCAGTCTGCCAAATGCTTGCCTGTCGCGTACGCAAACATGATTTCCTGCGGCACCTTAAGCTCCCAGCGCCTCGGCCAGAACCCCTGAAAGTCAAACCCTTCCGGGAAACCGCTTTCTTCCTGCGCCAGATAAAATGCCCTGTCATCGATCGAGAACAGATAGATCAGATCATCCTGTAATTCCTCTGACAATGATCCGGCACGCAAAAGCTCCAGATGATCTGCTTCCAGACGGCACAACAATTCCCTTCCCTTAAAAGCCATGACATAATCATCCGGCTCCGGCCTTCCCCCGGGATGGTATTGATTGTCAAGCCTGTGAGGCGCGATATCCTGTATCATGCTTACATGTTCTTTCCGAGATCATAGGCTTCCTGAAGCTTTGCCTCAGAGATATTGTCATCACCGTAAACTGTGACAACACCGGCCTTATCCCACATCATATAACCGTTCATATCGTCAAGCTGGGCCTCGGCTGCAGCGTACACGCCCGGAGAAGCCGAGCAGAGGATCAGACCGCTCTTTTCAATATTGTCGATTGTTCCGGTCGGATAAAAGCGCTGGATCGCGTCTTCTATCTGGGCCGTCATGGTAAAATAGTAGATCGGGCTGGCAAAAATCACAGCCTGCGCCGAGTACAGATCCGGATAGATCTTCTGCATGTCATCCTGCTGGACGCATTTACCCTCTCCCTTTGTATGGCAATACTCGCACGCAAGGCAGCCGCCGATCTTCATGTGCCCGACATCGTGTACTACGACCTCGTGGCCTGCACTTTCAGCACCCTCTTTAAAGGCCTTGACCATCTGGGCAGTTTTACCGGTTTTTCTCGGGCTGCCGCTTAAGACAAGAATTTTCATTTTGTTCCTCCTCTTGCAATAAACTCATTTATGAATCAAGGATATTGACTCCCTTCACAAACTTCATGTGCATCCCTTCCAGAATCGGTTCCGATGAGTAGATCACGCGCTCCAGTCTCTCTCTGACTGTATAATCGCGCGGACCGAGCAGATGCCTGTCCGGAATGACAAGAGCATCCATCTCATACCCTTTCTTAAATGAACCGACCTTGCCGAAGAATCTTCCGCCGCCCTCCGTCGCCAGGTAGAAGGCCTCGTCGATCGTCAGCGGTTTGTCTTCCTGATCAATGATCCGCCAGCGCAGTTTGGAGACAGCGAGCGCATCCTGGATACTGCGGAGCATGGACAGTGTCGCACCGCCGGCTACATCGCTCCCCATACCGACCATCAGGCCTCTGTCCAGGAATTTACGGATCGGCGCGATACCCGATGCGACATTCTCATTGGACTGCGGACAGTGGACGATCAGTACTTCATTCTCCCCCAGCAGCTCCATTTCCTTCTCATCGCTGTAGACACAGTGTGCCATCACCGACTTGATACCCGGTCCGATCAGTCCCGGTCTGAGATAAGTCTCGCCATAACAGGATGACCACGGACACAGTTCTTTCACCCAGTCGCATTCCGAAGGATTTTCAGATAAATGCGACTGTACAGGAAGATCGTATTTCTTCTGGAGTGCGCCGAGCCCTTCCATCAGCTCATCACTGCAGGTGGGCGTAAAACGCGGTGTCAGGATCGGAAATACGTGTTTGTATTGATGGATCGTCTCCCGGATCCAGGTCTCTGTATCCGCCAGCGAACGAGCCGTCTCTTCGACATAGTAATCCGGGCTGTTGCGGTCCATATTGACCTTGCCGACATAGGCGATCAGACCGCTCTCCTCGATCAGATCCATCAGGACTTTGGCAGCCGGGTAGTGGATCGACGCAAAAATGACAGCTCTGGTCGTAGCACTCTGTTTCATATCATCGACAAACAGACTGTAAGCATGGCGCGCATACTCCGTGTCCGCAAACTTTTTCTCTTCCGGAAAAGCGTAGGTATTGAGCCAGTCAAGCAGTTCCATATCCATACCGAGCCCGCGGTACTGATACTGCGAGCCGTGAACATGCAGGTCCATCATGCCGGGCATGATCAGCGCATTGTCCGTGTCGATCAGGGGAAGCGCTTGATAGCACTCCGGAATCTGTTTGAAGACACCGGCTATGATCCCGTCCTCCACGACCAGATATCCGTCGTCCATCGTCGCCAGCTCACTGACAGAGGTGCTCCAGCACAAATCTCCTTTCAGGATAAACGCCTTTTCCTGTTTCATCTTCTCCCTGATTCCTTCCCTTGTTCTGATATGGATGAGAGCGCGTTCTGATTGACCACGATCTTGATCGCCTGCTTCAGGTTCTTCACTTCGACATGCTCATAAGTGCCGCCATACTCACCGTCACGTGTCCAGGCGATCTCCTCAAACGCGTCAAAGGTGATCTCGCTGGCTCTGAACTGATAAATATGATCGTCTTTGTTCTGCAGAACAAGTCCGTTGACGATTCCCTGCAGGTCAGCCAGTTTCTTAGGATATTTGACAAGCGTCACTTCAAACTTGCCGTCATCAAAAAGAACCTTCCTGCCGATGATGCCCCTGAAGCCACCGACTGATTTGGAATTCGTGATCATACCGAAGATAAACTCATCTTCGATCGTATTGCCGTCGTACGTGATCCTGATATGGTGCTTCGGGAGCTTTGACAGGCGTTTGACGCCCTCCAGCAGGTAAGCCGCCTGACCGAGCACGTTCTTTGTCTGCTGGTTGGTCTCGTATGAGACATCGGTAAACATGCCGAAAGCCGCAACATAGACAAAGGTGTGTTCACCAAGCTGTCCGATATCGCAGGGGAAAGGGAACCCGTCCACGATCTGCTGCGCCGCCTTCAGGGGGAGCTTTGGTATGTGCAGGCTGGATGCAAAGTCATTGACCGTGCCGGTCGGTATGTATCCGATCGGAATCCGGTCCGTGCGGGTGATCATACCGGCAACGACCTCATCGAGCGTTCCGTCACCGCCACAGCAGCCGACAATGTCATACGGATAGCGGAAGCTCTTCACTTCCTCATACGCATCCAATCTGGCCTGTGTGGGCCGTACGACCACTTCATAATCGGCTTTGACAAATGTATCGATCACATCCGACAGCTTCGGAGCGAACGTACCGCGTCCGGCATTTGGATTGTAGATAAACAGCATCTGCTTTCTCTTCATAACGATTCCCCCATTTGTGTATAATCTATAGCTGTTCAGCCATCTCACACAGTTTTCTGAGTCTGTGATTCACGCCCGATTTGGATACAGGTGGAACCAGCGTCTGTCCGAGCTCCTCCAGCGTTGCATCCGGATGTGCCAGCCGTGCCTGGGCAATATCGTAGAGTCCGTCAGAGAGCGTGTCAAGCTCTCCCGCAGCCTCCAGCGCCCTGATGGCTCTGATCTGCTTCATACCGGCCGCTACCGCCTTATTGATGTTACTCGTCTCGCAGTTGACCCGCCTGTTGACATTTCCGCGCACGCCTTTTAAAATACGCGCGTTTTCCAGATCCATCATCGCCACGGTCGCGCCCATCATGGCCAAAAGATCGCGCACCTGCTGACCCTCTTTGATGTACACGACGGGCATGCCCTTGCGCACCATCTCTTTCGGTTCCATGCCGCAGCGCTCCATCAGGGTAAGCAGCAACACGGCCTCTCGTTCGCCGGGACAGGTGATCTCCAGATGATAGGATTTTGCCGGGTCACTGACTGTTCCCGCAGCCAGAAAAGCACCGCGCAGAAAAGCCCGCGCACAGCAGTCTTTTTTCGGCTCAAACAAAACATCCTGCTGCCCGCCCGCGTAAATACGGCGCGCCGCGTTTTGTGCGCGCCTGCAGTGAGGCGGCATCCGTGTGACGCCCTGTAATTCAGATTTGACACGTGATGCAAACGATGCCATCAGAACTCTCCCACAAACCTGACCTCCGGCGTCATCATCACGCCGCTGTTTTCGTAGACAGTCTGCCTGATATGATCGATCAGCGCCTTGACATCAGCTGCAGTCGCATGATCACTGTTGATGACAAACCCGCAGTGCTTCTCCGAAACCTTAGCACCGCCGATCTGATATCCCCGAAGTCCCGCTTCCTGGATCAGTGCGCCGGCATAATACCCTTCGGGCCTTTTAAATGTGCTGCCCGCGCTGGGATATTCGAGGGGCTGTTTGGATGTGCGCTGCTCGGCAAGGCGGTCCATCTCGGCTTTTATCTCCTCCGCCTCCCCGACTTCCAGCTGCAGCGTCACCTCCAGAACGGTCAGATCTTTGTGCGCCACAATGCTGTCACGGTAACCAAACTGCATGTCAGCATTGGAGTATTGACATATCCTGCCTTCACCGTCCAGCACAGTGACCTGGGAGACAATATCCTTCATCTCGCCTCCGTATGCGCCGGCATTCATCATCATTGCGCCGCCGATCGTTCCCGGGATACCGGCCGCAAACTCCATGCCGGTCAGTGTGTACCGAGCCGCTTTCCTGGCAATGGTCGAAAGCAATGCTCCGGCCTGCGCGTAAATAATGCGATCATGGATCGTCACTTCCTGATAATTCTCCAGGAGTTTGATCAATACGCCGCGGTAACCGGCATCGGACACAAGCAGATTGCTGCCGTTTCCAATCACCATAAACGGCACTTTCTGCTCTCTGCACAGACCGACCACCGCTGCCACCTGCTCCGGTGATTCCGGAGACACCAGATAATCCGCTGGTCCGCCGACACGGAACGTCGTATGCGCCGCCATCGGCTCATCTGCCAGAATGTGCTCTTTACCGACTATTGCCGCTAATTGATCATAGAACATAGATGATTTCTCCTGTCCTTTACACTTGAAATGCCCGCGTAAATACGCTATCATGAGCATTATCAAATGACTATTTGTTTCATCACGAAATGAGGTGTATTCCCCACGTGGATACTGACACGTTAATTAGAATTATTGTTCTTATCTGTTTATTAGTATTATCTGCCTTTTTTTCATCGGCTGAAACAGCCCTGACGGCTGTCAGCCCGATTCGCATTCGCAATCTGCTCGATCAAAACCCGTCTGACAAGCGCGCCGCTGCCGTCATGCGCATCATCGATGATCCCTCACCGATGCTGGGTACTATTTTGGTCGCCAATAACGCTGTCAACCTGTCAGCCTCCGCGATCACAGCATCGCTCGCCTACCGATTCGGCGGAAAACATCTCGCTCTGGCTACAGGGATCATTACCCTGTTGATTCTTGTCTTCGGCGAGATCACACCCAAAACGATTGCGACCATCCGCACCGAAAAAATGGCGCTGGCCTATGCGCGTCCCCTGATCGTCCTGATGACGATACTCACACCGATCGTCTTTCTGATCAACGCGATCTCAAACGGTCTGCTGAAACTCCTTGGCGTCAGCCGTGACGATGCCGGGAAACTGACTCAGGGTGATATTCAGACGATCGTCGATGTCGGCCACGAGGAAGGCATCATCCAATCCGATGAGAAGGATATCATCACCAACGTATTTGAACTCAAGGACTCGGCCGTCAAAGAAGTCATGGTTCCGCGTGTGCATGTGTCCATACTGGATGCCGATATCTCATTCGAAGAACTTCTGAAAGTCTTCCGGGAAGATAAATATACGCGCTATCCGGTCTATGAGGATACGCCCGACCGCATCATCGGCACCATCAACATGAAGGATCTTCTGCTCTATCACGACGGGGATACTTCCTCTTTCTCTGTGAGGAATATCCTGCGCGAAGCGCACTTTGTCTTTGAGCACAAAAAGATCCGGGAACTTTTGGCCGAGATGATGGAAGCCTCTGTCAGCATCGCCATTGTCGTTGACGAATACGGCGACTGGACCGGCATCATCACGCTCGAAGATGTCCTTGAAGAGATCGTCGGCGAGATCCATGATGAATACGATGAGCCGAGCGATGATCTGATCTATCAGGTCGCCCCGAACGAATACATCGCAGAAGGCGCGATCAGCCTCGATGACTTCAGCGACCGTCTCGGCACGGAGATCGAGTCTGAAGACTACGATTCTCTAGGCGGTTACATCCTGGAGCAGCTTGACCGCATTCCCGATGTGGGAGATGCGGTCACCACTGAAAGCGGTATTCGCCTGGTCGTAGACTCAGTCGACAATAACCGCATTGAACTCGTTCATGTCTGGCTGCCCGAACAGGTTACAGATGAAACCGATCATTCTTCTTGATAATAATCTCAGGCTCTCCCTTACCGTGATAGCTCTCATTAGCCGGAATCGTACTCCGGCTTTCAACGATGCAGTTCTCGATATAAGTATCATCTCCGATATAGGCATCTCCCAGGATAATTGAATTCTTGATCCGGCAGCGGTTGCCGATATAAACCTGGTTAAAGATCACAGAATTCTCCACGATACCGTTGATGATACTGCCGCCGGCTATCAGCGAGTCGCGCACGATCGCCTGCGGATTAAACTTAGCCGGGGGCACATCCATCATCTTTGTAAACAGAGCCGGATCTTCTTTGAAGAAGAAATTCCTCACATCAGGCTTTAAAAAATCCATATTCGTATCATAATAGCTCTGGACCGTATTGATGCCGGCCCAGTATGAATCCAGCTTGTACGCATATGTCTTCTTGACCGGGAGATAACGGATAATGATATCGCGCACCAAGTCGGAGCGCTCCTCTTCCTTGCAGCGCTCGATCAGTTCGATCAGCTGTCTTCTGCGGAAGACATAGATGCCGCAGGAGATCGTATGAGACGTTGCGACAATCGGTTTTTCCTCAAAACTTGTGACGCGTCCGTCCTCATCCGTCTTGATGGTGCCGAAACGACTCATATCCGTACCCTCCGGCATGTCTTTGACTACAATCGTAATATCGGCACCCTTCTCGACATGATAATCCAGTACTTTGTTATAATCCAGCTTGTAGACAGAATCGCCTGAGCAGACAACCACATACGGCTCATGTGTTTTCTTCAGGAACGCCAGATTCTGATAAATGGCATCCGATGTGCCGCGATACCAATCCTGACTGTCCTGCGTGATCGTCGGCGGGAACACGTACATACCGCCGTGCTTGCGGCCGAAATTCCACCACTTGGAAGAGTTCAGGTGTTCATTCAGCGAGCGCGTATTATACTGTGTCAGAATTGCCACTTTCTGAATCTGTGAATTAGTCATGTTACTGAGCGCAAAGTCAATCGCCCTGAAATGACCGGCTATCGGCATCGCCGCCGCTGCCCGCTTGATGGTCAGGCCTTTCAGACCTTTGTGCTTGCCGCCGGCAAGAATGATTCCCATTGCACGCATGCTCAAACACCTCCCTCTGTTTTAATCAGCGTCGCTCCGCCGGGCAATACACCGTTCGGATAATCGCTCTCTTCAGTGACGCCCGCTATGGCAGTGTTTTTACCAATCTGCACATTGGAGGGGATCACTGAATCCTCTCCGATCGTCACAAGGCCAAAGCAATAGATGTCCGGCCTGTTCTGGTTCGGCACATCCTGGCCGATACCCATCATGACACGATCTCCAACGACAGTATCCTCAGCGATGACCGCATGGTCGATTACACAGCCTTCACCGATCTTAACGTCATGCATGATGATGGAATCACGTATAATCGTGTCCTTGCCAATCACCACTCCGCCGCCGATAACCGAGTGCTGGACATTGCCGTGCACTTCGGAACCGTCGCTGATAATGCTGGTCGTGGCATTGCCGTCCTTGCCGATGTACAGGGGCGGGATGGCATCTGATCCGGTATAGATCTGCCAGAAATCTTCGTACAGATTGAATTCCGGAACCAGATCGATCAACTCCATATTGGCCTGCCAGTATGACCCGAGCGTTCCGACATCCTTCCAGTAACCCGTAAACTGGTAAGCATAGAGCGGTTTGCCCTGTTCGTGAATATCCGGGATAATGTGCTTGCCGAAATCACAGGACGGGATATCAGAAAGCTTGATCAGTTCTTCTTTCAGAACCGGCCAGTCAAAAATATAAATACCCATTGAGGCGAGGTTGCTGCTCGGATGCTCGGGCTTCTCCTCGAACTGAACGATCCTTTCATTCTCATCGGTCACCATGATACCGAAGCGATGTGCTTCCTCCATCGGAACGGGCATGACCGCGATCGTCGCGGCAGCGCCTTTCTTTTTATGGAAGTTAAGCATCACTTCATAATCCATCTTGTAGACATGATCGCCTGAAAGGATCAGCACATAGTCGGGATGGTATTGATCGATATAGCCGATGTTCTGGAAGATTGCATTAGCGGTACCGGTATACCACTCGGTATCTCCGCTCCCGCGCTCATAGGGCGGCAGAACAGTCACACCACCGTAAGAACGATCCAGATCCCAAGGCATTCCGATGCCGATGTGGGTGTTCAGTCTCAATGGCTGATACTGGGTCAGCACGCCGACCGTATCAATGCCTGAATTGATACAGTTGCTCAAAGGAAAATCAATAATGCGGTACTTTCCGCCGAAAGCGACCGCCGGCTTCGCGTTTCTGTCCGTAAGGACGCCGAGTCGGCTTCCCTGTCCTCCGGCCAGCAGCATGGCAATCATTTGTTTTTTGATCATGCTTTTCACCTCCCGGTGCGTGGTATTTTCTTCCTTTATATAGTTTACCACATAACATAATCTTTTGGGGAGTGTATTTGACTTACTGTTAAAAGTCGGTATACTAATATTGAGATAAAATAACAAATGAAGGGATCACGTGTATGTTTCACTTAGATTTTAACCATCCCTGCCATGTGCATTTCATCGGCATCGGCGGAATCAGCATGAGCGGACTGGCAGAGATACTGATGGACCGGGGCTTTTCGATCTCCGGTTCGGACTGTACCCTCTCCCCGCTGACAGAGCGGCTCGCCGCCCGCGGTGTGCGTATCAGCGGTCATCAGAAGGCATCCAACATCACACCCGAGATCGATCTGGTCGTTTACTCGGCAGCCATCCATGATGACAACCCCGAATTAAAAGAAGCATTAATGCGCAAGATCCCTGCCATTTCCCGCGCGGAACTGCTCGGTGCTCTCATGAAAAACTATGATACGCCGATCGCTGTCGCCGGGACGCACGGCAAGACCACGACAACATCGATGCTGGCACATATCCTGCTCGCTGCCAGGACGGATCCCACGATCTCTGTGGGAGGCGTCTTAAAGGCGATCGGCGGCAATGTCCGCATCGGCTCTTCCAAGTACTTTCTGATGGAAGCGTGTGAATACACCAACAGCTTCCTGCATTTTTTCCCGAAAGTCGCTGTTATTTTGAATATCGACGAGGATCATCTCGATTTCTTTAAGGATCTGGCTGATATCCGCCACTCCTTCCACCGTTTTGCAGATCTTCTGCCGGAGGACGGCACATTGGTCATTGGAGGCGAGATTCCTTATCTGCCCGCGATCACGCAAGGCCTTAAATGCCGCGTTGTCACTTTCGGCAAGCAGCCGAGCGACAACTATTTCGCGGATGATTTCTATTATGAGGACGACGGTCACGCCGAGTATACCTACTACCATAACAGGGAGTATGTCAGCCGGGTGAGGCTGTCCGTCACCGGCATGCACAATATCACCAATTCTCTGGCCGCTCTCGCAGTGGCAGACGTGCTGGGGATCCCGCTGGAAACATCTCTGGCAGGGCTGGCTTCCTTCACCGGGACCACCCGCCGTTTCGAACCCAAAGGCGAAGTGAACGGGATCTCGATCGTCGATGATTACGCACATCATCCGACTGAGATCAACGCCACCTTATCCATGGCCCGCCACTATGCCCACCGTGAGATCTGGTGCGTATTTCAGCCCCATACATTCACGCGCACCAAAGCCCTGTTTAACGAGTTTGTCGATGTGCTCAGTAAGGCCGATCACATCATTCTGCCGGAGATCTACGCAGCGCGCGAGACCGACACGCTCGGCATGTCTTCAGAGCTTCTGGCGGACGCTCTCAGGAAACGCGGCGTGGACGCTTATTTCATTCCGGATTTCGAAAAAATCGAAACTTTTATTCTCGAAAATTGTCAAGAAAATGATTTGTTGATAACCATGGGTGCCGGCAATGTAGTAAAAATCGCGGATGATTTGATCGGGAAGTGATTTTTCCACATTTTCCACATTTTGTTATGCACAAAAAAGAGGTCTCAGAGGCTTGTCATCCTCTTTAAGATGGCCCCGTCAGATGTTATAATCGACGTCGTAGCGGAGGACTAGAAACAAGATGACACATCTGAAGATTCGTAATCACTGTCAGGGCGGTATCACGCTCATAGACAACAACTTTATCGACTATTACATGGCGGAGGCTCACGGAGAGTATGTGAAAGTATATCTCCTTTTACTGCGCTGTGGAACCAAGAATTCGGAACTGACGATCGCTGAGATCGCAGACCGTCTCGAGTGCACGGAGCGCGATGTCGTGCGCGCACTCAAGTATTGGGAAAAAGCCGGCCTGTTGTCTCTGGATTACGACCAGGAAGGTCATATCTGCGGACTGGCCATCTCCCGTCTTGCGAACGAGCCGGCTGTCTATGAGCCGATCTCTACGTATGAGGAGGAAGAGTCACCCGCTCCCGTTTCCGTTACAGCATCGGTCTCCGATATGCGCTCGTACAAAAACCGCAAGGATTTTGCGGAGCTGACTTACGTCGCAGAGTGCTATCTGGGCAAAACACTGTCCAAGACCGAATCTGATACGCTGTCCTATTTTATGGACAGCCTGAATTTCCCGCTCGATCTGATCGAGTATCTGATCGAATACAGTGTGGAGGGAGGCCATAAGAGCTTCCGCTATATGAAAGCAGTCGCCAAAGCCTGGGCTGAGAAAGGTGTGCGCAGCGTCGAAGATGCCAAACGGGACGCCGATGAGCACAGCAACTTTACCGCTCAGTGCAACCGCATCCTGAAGGCCTACGGCATCTCGGGACGTCTTGCGGGCGATGCGGAGCGGGTCTATATCCACACTTGGCTTGAAGAATATAATCTGCCGATGGATGTGATCCTGGAGGCATGCCGGCGCACACTGGACTCAACTCACCAGCCGAGCTTTGCCCACACAAACAAGATCCTCACCGACTGGCATCAGCGCGGTATTACATCGCTTGAGGATGTGAACCGGCTGGATCCGAGAAGACCGGGATTCTCCGCCAAGGCAGCCGAGAAGCGGACAAGGCATTTCAACAATGCACCTACCCGTTCGTACGACATGGATGAACTCGAGAAGAAACTGCTGAGCACCAACTGAAGGAGCGATTCGTGCCGCTGACCAACGATCAATACGATTCGATTATGCTGACCTACTCCCAGCGTCGTCTTGACAACCTGCATCTGCAGGAAGAGCGCCGGGAGGAGGCGTATACCCGTATCCCTGAGTTGGCCGCGCTTGAAAACGAGATCCAGGACGCCTCACTCGCCGCTGCAAAGCGCAGGGTGATGGGGCGCTCTTTTCATGATGATCAGAAATCTCTGCATCAGCTCATCGGGCAGAACAAGAAGAAAAAAGAGCAGCTTCTGGTACAGGCAGGCTATCCGGCAGATTATCTGGATCCGATCTACACCTGTCCGATCTGCCATGACACCGGCTTTGTGGACGGCAAACAGTGCCCGTGTTTTAAACAGGAGAGCACAAAGCTTCTGACCCGCGAATCCAATCTGGAGGAGATCCTCAAAGCAGAGAACTTTGATCATTTTTCAATGGCTTTTTACTCGAAGAATCTCCGGGACCCCCTGACGAAAAAGTCCTCTTATGCCCTGATGGCTGAGAACCTGGATCTGGCGCGGACTTTTATCAGGAATTTTGAAAGTGATTTTTCAAATCTCTTCCTGTATGGCAATACCGGGCTCGGAAAGACTTTTCTAAGTCATTGTATCGCCAAAGAACTTCTGGATCAGGGGCACTTTGTCGTTTATTTTTCGGCCGTCAACTTCTTTGATATGGTCAGCGACCGGCATTTCGCGCGCGATGAGGAAGCCGACACGCTGTACAAGCGGGCCCTAGGCTCCGATCTGGTCATCCTGGATGATGTAGGCACGGAAGTGCCCAACAGTTTTTCGACATCCGCTCTGTTCACCTTTCTGAACAACCGGATCGAGACGAGGAAACCTGTCATCATCTCGACCAACCTGGCACTGAACCAGTTTAAAGATATCTACGGAGAACGTATTTTCTCCCGGATCATGAGTTGTTATAAATTTCTGGCCTTTGTCGGAGAAGACATCCGCGAACAAAAGCGCACCGTCTCTCCGTGAAGATAGCAATACCAATAAGCATTACGAAAGAAGGTTAAAATGGTTACAACCCGCAGTGAACGCGTCCTTGAAAACATGCCTGTCGGTGCACTCGGCATCATCCCGCTCGTCGGATGCCGTGAGATGGGAAGCAAAGTCGATTCCTATCTGGTCAACTGGCGCAGAGAGAACGCTCACAAGCACACGAATGACTCGTCTTACTTTGGCTATCATAAAGACTCGTTTATCGTCGAAGCCAGCATCCCGCGTTTTGGTTCCGGCGAAGCGAAAGGTATCATCCGCGAATCTGTGCGCGGCAAAGATCTCTACCTGCTGGTGGATGTCTGCAATTACAGCGAAACCTACAGCATGAATGGGAAGATCAACCAGCTCTCGCCTGATGATCATTACCAGAATGTGAAACGTGTGATTGCGGCGATCGGGGGCAAGGCAAGACGTATCAACGTCATCATGCCGTTCCTCTATGAGTCCCGTCAGCACAAGAGAGCCGGCCGCGAATCTCTGGACTGCGCGATGGCGCTTCAGGAACTGACCTCTCTCGGGGTAGAAAACATCATCACATTTGACGCGCATGATCCGCGCGTACAGAACGCGATCCCTCTCTCCGGATTCGAGACTGTCTCCCCGACATACCAGTTTATCAAGACGCTGCTGGAAAATGTGGATGACCTCATCATTGACGCTGACCATATGATGGCGATCAGCCCGGATGAAGGCGCAACCAGACGTGCAATAGATCTGGCCAATATGCTTGGTCTGGACATGGGTATGTTCTACAAACGCCGCGACTATTCACGCGTTGTCGATGGGCGCAATCCGATCATCGCCCATGAGTTCCTGGGAAGCAATGTTGAGGGAAAAGACGTGATCATTATCGACGATATGATCTCATCAGGTGAGAGCATGCTCGATGTGGCGCGTCAGCTCAAAGACCGCAAGGCAAAACGCATCTTTGCTTTCGCAACTTTCGGACTCTTTACCAGAGGTTTGGATGCCTTTGATAAGGCAAATGCAG
>JAFWDW010000074.1 GCA_017515965.1 Lachnospiraceae bacterium | reverse complement strand
GCGTACTCCCCCGCGTCAGGAGCGGCAGGGCAATCAGAAGCGATGAGATAAACTGGGAACTCACATTACCGGGCAGTCTGTATGCACCGTGTACAAGTTTGTTCTGCGCGCGCAGTGCATAACCCAGCTGATCTGAGTCCATTCCTTTTTTAGCCAGTTCGCGCAGCAACTCCTTCATAGGACGCTGTGACAACCGTCCGTGCATCTGGATCTCAGTCATTTCTCCATCTATCCCCAAGAGGGGCAGGATAAAACGCAGGGTCGTTCCGCTCTCACCGATATCGATCGTGCGGACATTTGTCATCCGGCCTCCGGAATAATAGACTCTCTTCCTCGGGTTATCCCGGTCGACGGGCACGATCGTGATGCCCTCAGGCACTTCATGCACATCAGCGCCGAGCACTTCGCAAGCCCTGATCGTTGCATCAATATCATCAGAACGGATCAGGTCCCTGATCAGAGTTTCATGGTCGGCAAAGGCGGCGCAGAATAAAACGCGGTGAGCCTGTGATTTAGAGGAAATCGCTCTCACATGTCCCGACAGTTTCCCGGGCTCAATCATTACTTTCATGCTTAAGTGCTCCTTTCAACCAACTCGTTATATCATCAGCCCCAACAGCCATCACATCACATTGTCCGATCTGTCTCGGAACAATAAGTGAAATACTGTCCGCGCGTCTCTTTTTGTCAGAGAAGACATAAGGTAACAATTCTTCTGCAAGCTTGTCGCCGGAATCCGGAAGACCGAACTCTCTGACACATGCTTCTATGGCATCCACACAGGACTTTCTGCAAAACCCAAGCGCGCAGGAAGCCCGAGCGATCATGCACATACCGGCCGCAACAGCCTGTCCGTGCGTTACGGAAAAATGGCTTGAAGCCTCGATCGCATGACCGAATGTATGCCCCAGATTGAGTTTCTGACGCAGTCCCTGATCAAACTCGTCTTCTGCAACATAATGTGCTTTGATCTCAATGCATCTGGAGATAACCGGAACTCTGTCAAAACGGATACCTTCAGTCATCAGGCGGGAAAAGAGCATCTCATCTTCAAGGACACCGTATTTGATAACTTCAGCGCATCCGTCTCGTAGATAAGAATCCGGAAGCGTATGAAGAACCTCGGGATCACAGATGACGACAGAAGGCTGGTAAAATGCCCCTGCCAGGTTCTTGCCCGCCGGCAGATCAACCGCCGTCTTCCCGCCGACTGACGAATCAACCATCGCCAGAAGACTGGTCGGGATCTGTACATAGGGGACTCCCCTCAGAAAAGTAGCTGCAGCGAAACCGGCCAGATCTCCGACAACGCCTCCTCCGAGCGCTATGATCACATCACTTCTCGTGAGCTTCTGCTCCGCCAGAAAGGATAGGATCTCAGAATAAACAGACAGATTCTTGCTTGCTTCCCCGGCCGGGATCACTTTAGAGTACACGCTCAGTCCTGCCTGCTCGATCGTATCCTTGATCTGCTCAAGATAGAGCGGCGCCACATTTGTATCGCTGATGATGACGGTGCTCGCCGCCTCAGGCAGTGTATCTGCGATCATTCTGCCGGCTTGAGTGCGTATGCCTTCACCTACCATGACTGTATAGGGTCGACCGGCTTGTATCCTGATTTTTTTCATCTTCCGTCTATCTCTCTCTTTCGTCTGCATCCTTCCCTGAGCAGTTCGATCAGACGATCCTGATCCTGATCATCGATCGCCTCACGGTACTCAGTAAGCCGGTCAATCAGCCCCTGGATCTCATTTGACAAATAGTCGCGGTTTGCCAGAAACAACTCTGACCACATATCCGCTTTAAGCCACGCCACCCGCGTCAGATCTTTGTAACTTCCGGCAGAAAAGCCCTTATGCTTCTCTGCTGACGGGCTTTTGATATACGCGTTAGAAACAACATGAGCTAGTTGCGATGTAAAAGCGATCATCCTGTCATGCTCTTCCGGAGTTGTATACGCATAACTGCCAAACCCGGCTGGCCCCAGCAGCTCCTGCGCATGATGAAGCACATCGATCGACGTCCCCGGTGATGCGACGATAACCATCGGCTGATCATCGAAAAGCTCTTCATTGGCGTATTTGTATCCCGAGTTATGTGTACCTGCCATCGGATGTCCGCCGATATAGGTGAAACCATACTGCTCAGCCAGCGTAAAGCCAATCTTACAGATCTCACGTTTAACGCCTAAGCAGTCGATCACAATGGTATGGCTCCGGATCATAGGCGCTTTCTGATTAAGATACTCAGAAGCTGCCTGCGGATAAGTAGTCAGAAGAAGAAGATCCAGAGAGCCAATGGTCTCATCATTAAGTTCTCCATCCACATCACCTGAGATCTTTGCAAACTCTAAAATCGTCTGATTGATATCGGTGGCCAGAACCGTACAATCCTGATGACGCTTATAAGCCTTGGCAAATGATCCTCCAATCAGTCCAAGTCCGACGATACCGACAATCATGAAACCACCTCCCGGATAATCATCATCCTGCGGGCGAGATCAGCAAATTGTTCCGGTTTCAGTGACTGAGCGCCATCGCACAGGGCGTGTAACGGATCATTGTGCACTTCAACCATAACACCGTCTGTACCTGCTGCCACAGCGGCAAGTGCCATCGGTGGCACCAGATTTGCCTTTCCCGTCGCATGCGAAGGATCAATGATGATGGGCAGATGTGTTTTCTCCCTCAAAACAGGAATAATCGACAGATCCAGGGTATTGCGGGTCGCTCTCTCAAATGTCCTGATCCCGCGTTCGCAAAGAATAACTCTTTCATTTCCGCCGGCCATGATATACTCAGCACTCATAAGCAGCTCTTCGATCGTATTGGCTAAGCCGCGCTTTAAAAGAATCGGTTTATCGACGTGCCCCAGCTCCTTTAGCAACTCATAGTTTTGCATATTGCGGGCGCCGATCTGAATGATATCGACATCGTCAAACAGATCAATATGATCAATATCCATCAGCTCAGTGACGATCGGCAGACCCGTCTCCTTTTTTGCGAGAGACAGAAGCTTTAAACCCTCGCCCTTAAGCCCCTGAAAGCTGTACGGCGACGTGCGCGGTTTGAATGCGCCGCCACGCAGAATATCCGCACCGGCTTTTTTGATCTCTTTCGCAACCGTGATGATCTGTTCCTCTGATTCTACAGAGCAGGGTCCGGCAATCACGGTCAGCCCTTCCCCGACTCTGACACCGCTTACATCGATGACAGATTTATCGGGATGAAACTGTCTGGAACATGTCTTGTACGGTTCACTGACTCTGCGCACCGCTTCAACGATTTCAAGGCTCTCCAGGAGATCTCCGTCAACTTTGCTTGTATCTCCGATCAGACCCAGCACACAGTGTGTTTCACCCTCTGAAATATGCACACCGAGATTCTGGCTCTTGAGCCATTTGATCAGCTGTTCCTGTTTATCCTTTGTCACACCGGGTTTTAAAATACAGATCATGGTTATGTTTCTCCTCAGTCAGGTCCGTTACTGCAAAAAACAAGCTGCACAGTTGAATGCTCTGTGCAGCCTGATCATCAACTCACGAATGAATCGGTGTATCCTACTTTACCTGCAGACAACACAAAGCGCTATTATCTCCCATCCAGGAATAATAGCAGTAGAAAAATGTGTTTGCAGCATAGTCAAAACGATTCATTTACAATTATCTCCTCAATGACTAATGATACAGCCGGATCATAGTGATGTCAACTGTTTTTTGAAGCAGCACGCGCACGCGTAACCGTCAAGTTTCTGCTCATAAAAAGCCAGTCCAGACACTCTTTTCGTCCCCGAATCCGACAGCAGATACAGAACCGGCTCCTCCCCCTCAAAATCAAAACAAAATGACCTCAGATCACGTGAAAGCCCTTCTCCTGTCTGCTTGATATAACTCTCCTTCAGCGCCCATATTCTGGTGAAGCGCTCCGCACGGTCTCCTTCAGATACTCCGTCCAGAATATAGTCTTTCTCCTGTATGCTGAACCAGCGGTCTATGACAGAGGTTTTTGGGTTCCTGACTCTCTGGATATCACATCCGACCTCTGTATCACACAGAACACAGAGTGCATAATCTCCCGAATGGGAAAGATTAAAATAAAGCTCATTCCCCTCCAGATACGGCTTACCGTTTGTGCCATAGATGATTCTGTCCCGC
>JAFWDW010000073.1 GCA_017515965.1 Lachnospiraceae bacterium | reverse complement strand
CCCAGGAACAACCCGATGAAGATGCCCGTTCCGCCGACAACAACAACTGCTAATAATACTGCTGTCCAAGACATAACACATCCTCCTTTCAGATAATTCCCGAGAAGCCGATAAAGGCAATAGCCATCAATCCCGAAATAATCAGAACGATTGCCGTGCCTTTAAATGGCTTCGGTATGTCGTTGTACTCTATTTTCTCACGGATCCCAGCCATCAGGATCAGAGCTATCGCGAAGCCGACTGCTGTAGCAAATCCGTTGACCGTACCCTGAAGAATATTGTAGTCATATTTATCCACATTGTTCAAAGCGACACCGAGAACTGCACAGTTGGTCGTAATCAGCGGCAGATAAACGCCGAGGGACCGATACAGCGACGGCATGGATTTCTTGAGAAACATCTCAACAAACTGGACCATCGCAGCGATGATCAAGATGAATACGATCGTCTCAAGATACTGAAAATGTAAAGGCACCAGGATAAACTGATACAACAGTTCCGATACAAATGCAGATAACGTCAAAACGAATATGACTGCTCCGCCCATACCGACAGCCTGATCGGTCTTCTTGGAAACGCCAAGGAACGGGCAGATACCGAGGAACTGACTGAAGACGACATTGTTGACGATCGCAGAGCTGATAGCAATAATCAATAATTCTTTCATGCCTTGTCACCTCCGTCCTCTTTTAATCCCGCTTTGGCGGTTTCCTCAAAGATCCTCTTTCCGCAATGTGCGGAGGATGCGCATCCTGCGCAGTCAGCCGGATTGCAGTCTTGCTCAGCTGTCTTAGTCTTCTTCTTTCTAGACATGATTGCTGTCATTACTGCAATCATACATCCGAGAGCAAAAAATGCACCGGGCTGCAGGACAAAGATCGATATGGGAACATACGCTTTGGGCATCACCTGCATCCCCGCCCAGGTCCCGCTTCCGATCAGTTCACGGATACTGCCGAGAATTGCGAGCGCAAATGTAAAGCCAAGTCCCATGCCCAGACCATCAAAGAATGAAAGGCCTACTGAGTTCTTAGAGGCAAAAGCCTCTGCGCGGCCGAGTATGATACAGTTGACAACAATCAGCGGAATATAGACACCGAGTGACTGTGAAAGAGCCGGGAAATATCCCTGCATCAGGAAGTCTACAACCGTGACCAGTGAAGCGATTACGACGATAAATGCCGGAATACGAACTTCATCGGGGATCACCTTGCGCAAAAGGGAGATCACAACATTGGCCAGAACCAGAACGACCGTCGTGGAAAGACCCATGCCGACACCGTTGATCACAGTTGTCGTTGTAGCCAAGGTCGGACACATGCCGAGAATCATGACCATGGAAGGATTCTCTTTAATCAAGCCGTTGTAAATACGTTCTGTGTATTGATTCATGCGGCACCTCCTTTCAATACCTGGCTGAAGTAGGCAAGAGCTGCGTTGACTCCTCCTGTCACAGCCTTGGAGGTAATGGTTGCTCCGGACAGAGCCTGGATCTGATCGTCTGAAGCAGGTTCAGCTTTGACAACCTCAAACTGCTCCACCGGCTCTGCAGGTTTAGTATACTGTTCCGTAAAAGAGGCATCATCACGCGCATTCATACCAAGCCCGGGAGATTCGGCGATCGAAAGGAATGAGACACCAGTCACTTTACTGTCAGCATCAATACCGACCGTAAACTGAATATTTCCGGCATAACCTTCACCATCGGTGACTGTAATGATATACCCGATCGTCTCATTACCTTTTTTTGCTTCCACGACCTCATTGATGGAACACTTTCCGAATTTAGAGGTGATCTTATCTGCTTCAGCCTGATCAAAGTCTTTTGCTTCAAAAGCATCGGCATCAGCAAAGACAGACTTGTAAGCATTCTGCTTTTGCTGTTCCTTGGCCTGGGCAATCGGTTCTAGTGTAATCTCGTGGACAAGACCGAGTGCAAGTCCGGCTAGAATCGTGATAATCGCAAGTAAAGCGGTATGTTTTAAAATGCCTTTCATGACTTTGCACCCCCTTTCTTCTCCTTTTTCTTTCCGAAAGCTCTTGGAATTGTGTACTTATCGATAATCGGCACAATGACATTACCGATAATAATCGCGTACGAAACACCTTCCGCGGCAGATCCGAACAATCTGAACAGACCTGTCAGAATACCGAGCAGAATACCAAAAATGATTTTTCCTTTCGGTGTGATCGGCGAGGTGACATAATCTGTCGCCATAAACCAGGCGCCGAGCATTAAACCGCCGCCGCACAGATGTGCTGTGATAAAGTACGGATCAAACCCATGGCCGCCGAACAGGGAAATAAAGATGACAAATGTCAGAATGTAGAGCCCCGGGATGACGATGTCGATCACACCGAACCACAGCAGAATGATCGCGCCTATGAGAAGAGCGATCGCTGAAGTTTCTCCGATCGTACCAGATGTAAACCCGAGAAGCATATCTCTGGTGTTCACAGCTTCGCCTGCCTTCAGTGCGGCCAAAGGCGTTGCCGAAGAATTGCCTATCTGCGGGAAATTGGTCATGATGCTGGTAAATGAGATCAAGAGGAAGCAGCGCGCTCCGAGGGCTGGATTCATAAAGTTCTGGCCGAGTCCTCCGAACAGCTGCTTGACAACCAGAATCGCAAAAACACCGCCAATCAGACCGATCCACCACGGAGCAGTCGACGGAAGGTTGAGCGCGAGCAGCAAACCTGTCAATGCCGCTGATCCGTCCTTGATCGTAATGGGTCTTTTCATGCCCTTCTCAAAAACGTACTCGGTCAGGACAGATGCGGCCACTGTCACAAAAACATGGACCAGCGCTCTGATACCGAAATTATAAATACCGAAGATGGTTGCAGGCAGAAGGGCGATGATCACGAGAAACATAATGGAACTCGTGGTGACTTTGGACCGGATATGCGGTGATGAAGATACATGAATGTTTTCGTTCACTTTTCATCCCCTCCTTCCTTCTTGGCTTCTGCAGCCTTCTTAGACTCTTCAAGCTTTTTGGCTTCCTCAGCCTGCTTCTGAGCCTGAGCCCTGTTCATGGCGATCACAGACTTCTTGTATGAGGCGATCGACTGCTTAAGATGACGCTTGGCCGGGCAGACATAACTGCAGCATCCGCACTCGACACATTCAAGACCGTTCCATTCCTGGAAGTGTCTGGGGCGATGCTGATTGGCGTAATCGGCAAGCTTCGAAGGCACAAGCAGGCTGGGACATGCTTCAACACAGCGTCCGCAGTTGATACAGGCACTGGCAGGCATATCCGCAATCGGATCGTGAATACGGCAAAGCAGACATGAACTGGTCTTAGTGACCGGAGTATCTGTTGTAAACAGGGCAAAGCCCATCATAGGACCACCCGAGATGATCTTCTCCGGAGTCTCTTTAAAACCTCCGCAAAACTCGATCAGCTCCGTCTGGTTCATCCCGATCGGAACGATCAGATTGGCGGGGTTGGCAATGGCTCTTCCGGTAACAGTCATAAGTCTCTCAGTGACCGGTCTTCCGTGATTAACGGCATTGTTGATCGCAATCAGCGTCTCCACATTGTCAACGATACAGCCGGCATCAGCCGGAAGCATGGAAGAATTAATCATTCTGCCGGTCGTCGCGTAGATCAACTGACGCTCTGATCCCTGCGGATACTTGGTCTTAAGCGGTACAACTCTGATGCGTTCCTCATCTTTCACCAGATCCTGCAGTATTTTAATACAGTCCGGTTTATTATTCTCAACCGCCAGAAGTCCCTCAGCATGGTCAAACAGTGACAATACCACTTTCAGCCCTGCGATAATTTCCTCGGGCATTTCCAGCATCCTGCGGTAATCAGCCGTGATATACGGTTCGCATTCCGCACAGTTAGCGATAATGTATTCGATCTTATCAGGTTCTTTGGGAGAGAGCTTGACATGCGTCGGAAATCCGGCACCACCCATACCGACAACACCACTGTCAGCTATGACCTTGATCACTTCCTCGCGTGACATCTCTTCAAGAGGTTTAACCGGAGGATACTCAACCTCGTCATATTGTTCATCATTCTCGACAATGATGGCCTGTACCTTGGCACCGACTGCATTGTAACGCTGACCGAATGCCTTAACCGTGCCGGAGACTGATGAAAATACAGGCGAGGAGACAAATCCTCCTGCTTCCGCAATCATCTGACCTTTGAGAACACGATCACCGACATTGACAACAGCTTTTGCAGGCGCACCGATATGCTGGGACAGAAGGAAAGCAAGATCGCCCTTGGGGAGTACCGTTTGAATCGGTTTTTCCTTCGCCCAGTGTTTGCCGTCAGGAGGATGAACACCTCCTCTGAATGTGACAAGCTTCATGTCAATCATCCCTTTCTAACTTTAAATGGTCGAAACTTTTAAAAGAATTCCAAAAGAGGGACTATGAAGACATAGTCCCTCTTATATCTGCGTTAATAGCCAAAACTGCAGTTGGTCAGAAAGTCCCGAATCATTCGGTCTCCTCTTTTTCAGCTTCTGCAGTTTCCTCTGCGGGAGCCTCTTCAGCCGGAGCTTCCTCTGCGGGAGCTTCTTCAGCCGGGGCCTCCTTAGCCGGAGCCTCTTCAACTGCCGCTGCTTCTACCGGAGCCTCTTCAACTGCAGGTACTTCTTCAGCAACGGGGGTCTCCTCTGCCGGAGCTTCTTCGGCCGGGGCTTCTTCCTTCTTGATCTCCTTGAGATTGTTTTCCTTCTCAAGCGACTTCATGCTCAGGCTGATCTTGTGATCTGCAGCATTGAGATCGACGATCTTCACAGTGACTTCCTGTCCCAGTGTCAGGACATCCGACGGCTTGTCGATACGGTCACGTGAAATCTGGGAGACGTGAAGGAGTGCGTCCACGCCCGGTGTCAACTCAACAAACGCACCAAAATCTGTCATTCTGGCGATACGTCCTTTGACGACACTGCCGGGCTTAAACTTCTCTTCAGCATCGATCCACGGATTGGTCTCCGGGAACTTAAGGCTGAGCGCTACTTTGGTATCTTTGATATCCTTGACAAGAACTTTCAGTTCCTGACCGACTTTAAACAGATCGCGCGGATTATCCACACGGCCCCAGGACATCTCAGAGATGTGCAGCAGTCCGTCCGCTCCGCCAAGATCAATGAAAGCACCGAAATCTGTGATGTTCTTTACGACACCGTCAATGACATCGCCGACATTAAGCTTGGAGAAAAGCTCCTTCTGCTTCTTCATCTTCTCTTCGACAAGCAGCTGCTTGCGGTTACCGATAACACGGTTACGACGCGGATTGAACTCTGTGATCACAAACTGGATCTCCTGATCCTTGTACTTATTCAGATCGCGCTCGTATGTATCGGATACAAGGCTGGCCGGGATAAAGACCTTCGCCTCGTCAACCACAACACTCAAGCCGCCGCCAAGAACCTGTGTTACCTTGGCTGTCAGCACTTCACCGCTCTCACAAGCCTCACGCAGCTTCTCGTTGCCCTTTTCGGCTGCAAGGCGCTTGTAAGTCAGCACAACCTGACCGTCACCGTCATTGACTTTCATAACCTTGACTGTCATGGTGTCGCCTACATGAAGTACTTCAGTAAGATCCACATCAGCGTCGTTGCTGTATTCGCGGCGTGTCAGAACACCGTCATATTTATAGCCGATGTTCAGGATGGCCTCATCCGGGCGCACCTCAATGACCTCACCGTCGAGCACCTCGCCGTTGTGGATCTGTTTAAATGTTTCTTCCAGCATCTGTTCAAACGTCTGTTCTTCTGACATGGTTTTGAACCTCCTCGATAATATTGTTGGGGGTGGAAGCCCCTGCAGTAATACCAATTGTTTTCACGGATCTTACCCGGTTCAAATCCAAATCATCGGGAACCTGTACGTAGTATGTATTCGTGCAACATGTATTACAAATTTCGAATAGCTTTTGCGTGTTCGAACTGTGGACATCGCCGATAACCAGCATGACATCGACTTTTGAAGCGATTTCTTCGGCCTCCTGCTGACGTTCCTGAGTCGCACTGCAAATCGTATTCAAAACATGAATATCATAACCTTTTTTTCGTAAAATATCAACAATTTCGGTAAATTTATTTGCTCTGAACGTCGTCTGTGCAACTACGGAAATCGGCTCATCGTCAAAATCAGCAAACGCAAGCGCCGCACTGGCATCCGGTATCACGGAAACAGGTCCGCTGCACCATCCGCATATCCCCTTTACCTCTGGATGCTCAGGGTTTCCGACAACCACTATCCGGCGGTTCTCGGCCTCTTCTTCGCATACAATTTTATGGATTCTGTCGACAAAAGGACATGTAGCATCTACATACCTGATCCCGCGCTCCTGCAAGAGTTCGATGACATGGCGGGATACACCGTGAGAACGTATTACCAGAATACCGTTTCCAACCTCATCCAACTGTGTTTCGTCCTTAAGCGGAGTGACTCCTTTGCTCTCAAGTTCATCAATCACATGCTGATTGTGAATCAAAGGACCCAACGTGTAGATCCGGCACTTTCCCCTGTGCTTTTCCGCCAGTTCAAGCGCGGTATTAACAGCTCTTCTGACGCCGAAACAGTATCCGGCAGTTTTTGCTAACAGGATCTCGGGCATAAACCAAGTACCTCGATCAGCTCATCGGCTGAACTTTCTGCCGTGTGTCCGGTAGTATCAAACTCGATCGCATCATCCGCTTTGACAAGAGGTGATATCTCTCTTGTCATATCACGATGGTCTCTTTCCTTAATATCAGCCAGGATCTGATCATAATCTCCGCTTAACCCCTGCTCTCTAAGCTGCAGAAGGCGCCTTCTGGCTCTCTCCTCAGCAGGGCAGACCAGAAAGACCTTGTATTCGGCATTCGGCAGAATCCTGGTCCCGATATCTCTGCCGTCCATCACGACGCTTTGGCACTGAGCCATATCGCGCTGCAAAGAAAGCAGTTTTTCACGCACAAACGGTACAGCTGATACGATGGAAGCCATCTGGCTGATCTCTTCTCTGCGGATTTCTTCCGATACATCCTCCTCTCCCAGAAAAACGCGCTGTCCCTTTTCATTGTGAGAAAGAGAGACCTCCACCTGATCTGCTATACGGCTGATCGTCTCAGGATCCTGGCACATGCCGGCTTCTCTGTAAACCGCCAGTCCTATGACACGGTAGAGTGCTCCTGTATCCACATAGATGATATCCAGTATCTCTGCCATCCGTCTGGCAATGGAACTCTTGCCTGCACCGGCCGGTCCGTCAATTGCTATTGCATAACTCATCTTTTTCTCCTTCTTTATGAGCTGCTCCAATTCCGGCCGCATAGCCTGTCGACCATGCGATCTGTAGATTAAAGCCGCCTGTCACTGCATCCACATCCAGTACTTCGCCTGCAAAAAAGATGCCCCGGATGATTTTTGACTCCATTGTTTTCGGATCGACCTCACGGGTCGAGACGCCGCCATGTGTGATCACTGCTTCATCCCAACCTCTTAAGGCCGCTATCTGTATAGTCAGATTCTTCATAAGTCTGCCGAAGCTTCTTCGCTCAGCAGAAGTGATCTGATCCGCCTTTTTCTCCGCGTCGATCCCGCTTAAACGGACAAAGACAGGAAGCAGTTTTTTCGGAAACAGTCCCTGCACTGCATTTCTGAAGTCCTGTCTGTGATGGTCATTAAGCTCACGCACAAGACGTCTGTCAAGTTCTTCTTCCGTCAGGGCCGGTTTCAGATCGAGAGAGACAGTTACAGTATGATCTGTCTTATGTCGTGTACCGGGATATCCCTGCGGATACATCCTGCCTGTCAGCATACTCGATGCCGTCAGAACAGCGGGTCCGCTGATCCCGAAATGTGTAAACAACACCTCGGCAACAGGTTCCTCATACAGAGCTTTTTGATCAAACATCAGTTTGAACCCGACATGCTTAAGTGTCAGACCGGTCAGTTCATAAACCCACTCCGTGTCACTTTCGAACGGTATTAACGAAGGTGATAAAGGCGTGATCTTATGGCCGAAGGCAGATGCAAACCGATAACCGTCACCCGTTGAGCCGGTCGACGGATAGCTTAAACCGCCTGTTGCGATCACGCAGGCATCCCCCATCATCGTCTCCCTGGCACCTGTCCCGCAGTTATACATGTCCACGCCGATAAAACTGCCATCGTGTCCGGTAAGTATCCCAGATACTTTCGTATTGAGTCTGATCATGACTCCCTGCTGTTTCAGCTGCGCCGTGAGCGTTTTTGTCACATCCGAGGCGTGATCGGAAACAGGAAAGATGCGCCTTCCGCGCTCTTCTTTCAGTCTCAGTCCCGCCTCTTCAAAAAAACGCATCGTATCCTGTGCATTCCAGTTTGAAAATGCGCTGTATAGGAATTTTGACCGCCCGCAGACAGCCTGCATCAGTTCCTCAGGATTGCTGTTGTTTGTGAGATTACAGCGGCCCTTGCCGGTGATATAGATCTTTTTCCCGAGCTTTTCATTTTTTTCAAGCAGAGTCACCCGGGCGCCTGCGCGCGCAGCAGTCACAGCGGCAAACATACCTGCTGCACCGCCGCCGATCACAATGATGTGTTTTTCACTGCTATTTAGCGCCATGTTCACCTTGATCTCAGAATCGTCTGATTCCGTCCGAACCGTCATCCACTGTTTTCTCTATCTTTTTTATCACCATGTCATAGCTGTAGGTCTCGCTGACCTGAACAGAGACAGCATCGCCGACCTTATGGCCCAGAAGTGCCTTTCCCACAGGAGAGTCTATGCTGATCAGTCCTTCCAGTGAATTGCCTCTGACGGTCGTCACGATCTTATACTGCTCTTCCTCATCGTCCTCGGGGACATAGACAGTCACTGTATTAAACAAACCGACTTCATCCTCACCGGAGGAATCCTCAATAATATGAGCTGTTTTGATCATTCTCTCCAGATAGCGGATCCGGCTTTCATTCTGATTCTTGTATTGTTTTGCTGCATGATATTCAAAATTCTCACTGAGATCGCCGTGCGCACGTGCCTCCTTCACAGCCTGGATCGCTTCAGGGCGAACGACCATCTTTCGGTGCTCGATCTCCTCCTGAATCTTCTGAATATCTTCTTTTGTCATGTCATCATACATGAAAGGTTACCTCTTGCAGAACAATCCCCACAGGCTTTCTTAAAGCCGTGTGGGGATCATCTGAACTCAATCTATCGCTATTACTTAAACAGGATAAGCCCCATTTTCCGTATCAGCCTTCTTGACATCAACCTTCTTCTGCTGTGCCTCACGATACTGGAAGAAGTCTTTTGCGACCTGCGGGAAGAGTGCGTAAGTCAGCACATCTTCCGGCTGCTGATCATACTGAGCCATCTCGCTGCGCAGTGTATCCAGCTCGTCTTCAATCAAGTCAGCCGGACGGCAGGTAATGACTTCAGCATCACCGATAACCTTCTTCTGTACTTCAGGATTAACAGGATTGGTTGTCTTGCCGTACTTGCCGGCGAGGATGTCCTTTGTCTGGTCTGTCGCCATCTTGTAGCGCTCGCCGAGAAGGACATTGAACACTGCCTGTGTACCGACGATCTGCGATGACGGTGTGACAAGCGGCGGCTGTCCGAGATCATTACGGACGCGCGGAACTTCCTCAAGCACCTCATAGAACTTATCTTCCGCATTCTGCTCTTTCAGCTGACTTGTCAGGTTGGAGAGCATGCCGCCCGGAACCTGATACAGAAGTGTCTTGATATTGACACCCATGTTCTTCGGATTAAGCAGCCCTGACTCAAGAGCCTCATCACGGATCGGACGGAAGTGATCAGCGATCTCAGAGAGAAGATTCTGATCAAAACCGGTGTCATACGGTGTGCCCTTGAATGTCTCAACCATAACTTCGGTAGCAGGCTGGCTTGTGCCGAGGGCAAACGGTGACATAGCTGTATCAATGCGGTCCACACCAGCCTCAACAGCTTTCAGGTATGTCATGGATGCCACACCTGATGAATAATGCGTATGCAGGTCGATCGGTATGGAAACGGTCTCCTTGAGTGCGGAGATCAGTTCGGTTGCCTTGTATGGAAGAAGCAGACCGGCCATATCCTTGATACAGATGGAATCAGCACCCATATCCTCAATACGCTTCGCCAGATCAAGCCAGTAGTCAAGTGTATAGGCATCACCGAGTGTATAGGACATGGCGACCTGTGATTCCGCGTTCTCTTTTGCAGCGGCATTGACCGCTGTCTGCAGGTTGCGGATATCATTGAGGCAGTCAAAGATACGAATGACATTGATGCCGTTTGCAACTGATCTCTGAACAAAATACTCTACGACGTCATCCGCGTACGGACGATAGCCGAGGATGTTCTGCCCTCTGAAGAGCATCTGAAGTTTTGTGTTCTTAAAACCATCGCGGAATTTGCGCAGTCTGTCCCAGGGATCTTCATGCAGGAAGCGGATACAGGAATCAAATGTTGCACCGCCCCAGCACTCAACTGCATAATAGCCGACCTGGTCCATCTTATCGATGATCGGAACCATCTGCTCGGTCGTCATACGCGTCGCAATCAGAGACTGATGCGCGTCACGAAGGATGGTTTCCACGATCTGAACAGGCCTTTTTTCAACTGTTTTTTCAGCCATCTAATGTTACCTCCTAATATGTAAATCTTGAATTATCAAATGTCATCAGACTCCGAAAATAGCCATAAATGTTCCGGCTGCGACTGCAGTACCGATAACACCTGCAACATTCGGACCCATTGCATGCATCAGCAGGAAGTTTGTCGGATCTTCCCTTGCTCCCTCTTTCTGGGAGACACGTGCTGCCATCGGAACAGCCGATACACCGGCAGAACCGATCAGAGGATTGACCTTGCCGTGTGTCAGATGACACATCAGCTTACCGAGCAGTACACCTGCTGCAGTACCGAAGATGAAGGCGATCAGACCGAGGAAGACGATCTTCAGTGTAGTGGCATTGAGGAAGGCCTCTGCACTTGTCGTTGCGCCGACAGAAGTACCGAGCAGGATAACCACGATGTACATCATGGCATTGGATGCCGTCTCCTGAAGCTGGCGGACCACACCGCTCTCACGGAAGAGGTTGCCGAGCATCAGCATACCGACCAGCGGGGCAGTTGAAGGAAGAATCGAGCAGACGACGATCGATACGATGATCGGGAAGAGGATCCTTTCGAGCTTGGATACCGGACGCAGCTGAGCCATTTTGATCTGGCGCTCTTTCTTCGTTGTCAGCAGACGCATGACCGGGGGCTGGATCACGGGGACCAGTGACATATAGGAATATGCCGCCACCGCGATCGGACCCAAAATGGCCGTCTGCTGAAGTTTGCCTGCCAGGAAAATCGAAGTCGGGCCGTCAGCTCCGCCGATGATGGAGACAGCAGCTGCTGCCTTATCGGAAAAGCCAAGCGCCATCGCTCCGAAGTATGCCATATAAATACCGAACTGAGCCGCCGCTCCCAACAGGAAGCTGACGGGGTTGGCGATCAACGGGCCGAAGTCAGTCATGGCTCCGACACCCATGAAGATCAGTGATGGGAGAATCGCCCACTCATCCAACCTGAAGAAGAAATGAAGTAATCCCTCTGTGCCTGATGCTGATTCCTCGGCCGTTGCGATGATATCCGGATAGATATTCACCAGCAGCATACCAAACGCGATCGGAACGAGCAGCAAAGGCTCGAAATCGTGTTTGATCGCCAGCCAGAGGAAGAAGCACGCGACAGCAATCATAATGACATTACCGATCGTAAGGTTCAGAAATGCTGTCTGGTGCACAAGATTACTCAATGTATTTGAAATATAATCCATCTTGTGACCTCCTAGTAAAAAGCGACGATCAATTCATTGTAGCCATAAGTGTTCCTGCTTCGACAGGATCGCCAGGGCCCACAACGATGCTTGCAATCGTACCATCCTGAGGAGCCACCTGCGGGATTTCCATCTTCATAGCTTCGATGATGATGACGGTATCGCCGGCCTTGACCTGGTCGCCGACATTCGCCACGATCTTGAAGACTTTGCCGGCTGCACCGGCTGTGATTTCTACGCCGCCCGCTGCTGCCGGAGCTGCAGGTGCTGCTGCAGGAGCCGGTGCGGGAGCTGCCGCTGCGGGAGCTGCTGCAGGAGCTGCAACCGGAGCTGTTGCGGTAGCGCCGCCTTTTTCTTCCACTGTCACATCATATGCTGTACCATTTACTGTAATTGTATATTGTTTCATTTTATTAAATCTCCTTCCATGGGCAGCCATTATGAACGGCGCCTGCGCACTATCTTTCTGACAAAATATCCACTGCTGTCCTGTCCTGTCTCTTCCGCGTAGGCCGCGATCGCTGCAGCGATAACCGCCTGGATCTCCGCGTCGTTGGAAGCCGCTGCTTTCACGGTCTCAACTGTCTTCTCGAGAGCCGGCTTAACGACCTCTTTTTCCTCTTTCTTGCCCGGTTTGCTCTCTTTGACACCGGGAAGGAAGTTAAACAGAGAAATAACCAGAGCAATAATGATCAGGACGATGAAAACTGTTCCCATACCCAACAGAGTGTTGAGACCGGCTTTCTTTAAAACTTCGCCGCGGGAATAATCACCGTTAACCGTCATATTTTCAAGTCTGGCTGTCTCGGAATCGAAGGCCAGAATAACGTCGGCGTCACGGTCCTTAAACTTAACCTTGACGGTCGCCGTTGTATCAGACCCTTTCTGTTCAATCTCGAAGTCATTGTCCGCACTGACAAACGCGCCGAGCTCTTTGTCGGCTGCTACCCATGCATCGACAATACCTTCGAAATCTTCTAATTTTGTGTCATTCAGACTGATATAATTCCCATTTGCATCCATGGAGGTAAGCTGCGCTACCTGACTCTGCTTCAGGAAATCAGAAGACTCCTGGAAATCTTTAAGGCCGTTGATATCCGCGCTCTCAAGCAGGGCCATCATCATACGTGCCTTGCTCTCGATCGCCTTCGTATCGGCCTTGATCTCTTTCTTGCCGCATCCTGTGATCAGGAAGAGGGAAAGCATCAGTCCAATAACAAGTAATACTCTTTTCTTCACTTGCTTCTCCTCTCCTACTTTGTACCGTGCTTCTTAAACGGAAGGTCTTCCTTCTTACTGAGCAGCATATCAAATGCGCCGACAAGATATTTTCTTGTCTGTGCAGGATCAATGACTGCATCCACATATCCGCGCGCATAAGCCGCATCCGCACCAGTCAGTTTTTCAGCATACTCTGCTTTCTTGGCTTTCAGCTCATCAGCAGAAGCATCCGGATTGAGGATCTTGGCTGCCATCTCAGCATCCATCATCCCTACCTTGGCACCTTCCCAGGCGTAGACCATGTCTGCGCCGAGCGCCTTGCTGTTCATAATGCTGTAGGGGCTGCCCATCAGCTCGCTTGTGATGACATTCACCTTCGGTACGCTCGCATTGGCAAGTGCACTGACAAGGCGGGCACTTGTTCTGCCAAGACCCTGCTCAGCCCATTCGCATGCGTGGAATCCACTCACGTTAGACAATGTCAGTACAGGAATCTCGAAAGCATCACAGAACGAAACAAAGGAAGCTGCCTTGTAGCAGCCGAACGGCGTCAGACCTTTGATGCAGTCTGTTACTTCGCCGTCAGCGCCATAGACCTTCTTGCGGTTAGCCACGACACCGACGGTCATGCCGCCGAGGCGCAGGAAACCGGTCATCATATCCTTGGCGTAATCTTTCTTCGTCTCGAAGAACAGATTATTGTCAGCCAGATGATAAGCAATGATGCCAGGATCATCTGCTGCACCGCCTACTTCGACAAGACGGTTCAGGTCATCTGTACACTCTTCAAACGCGTCGTTCTCCTCGCAGTTAGACGGAAGAAAACCGACCAGCTGGCGGATCGCGCCGAGCACTTCTGACTCATCACCGACATAATCTACATTGCCGCTCTTAGCGCTCTGGAAATCCGCTTTGGAAAGATCACATTCTTTTTCGTTCTTTCCGGGGATTGCATTCGGCGCGTTCAGGAAGAAGCGGCCATTATCTTTATCCATCAGGACAAAATCCGAAAGCGATGCCGCCACAGCCATGCCGCCGCCGCATGTTCCGAATATCGCGCTGATCTGAGGAATGACGCCTGAAGCCATCGTCATCTTATAGTACAGGCGTGAAAGTGCTTCGAGGACATCGGTTGCCTCCGTAAGTCTGAAACCGGCAGAGTCGATGAGCCCGATTACCGGAGCACCCATCTTCATTGCCATGTTGTAGAGATGAATGATCTTCTTTGCATGCATCTCACCAACAGTTCCCTTCATCACGGCGGCATTCTGGCTGTAAATATAGACCAGACGACCGTCCATCAGACCATACCCCGTGATCACTCCGTCCGACGGTTCTTTCGCGGCGCCTTCGTTGAAGTCTGTGCTGCGGCTTGTGACACCGCCCGCCAGTTCAACAAAGCTGCCGGGATCAAGTAGAGCGTCGATCCTCCGGCCGGCCGGAGCGTTTGCTGATGTGTTACTCATATCTTACCCTCCATTTATAAATGCTGACAAATTCACGGAGTAAAGATCACCCCGTGAAAACAACAAACTTAACCTTATATATTATACTCATAATAAGTTATTAAAGCAACCGATTAAACAGGAATCTCTTCTTCTGTTTCGCTCTCAGTTTCGGAGTCATTTTCATAATCTGTTTCATCGTCCGCTTCATCGTCTTCTTCGACTCCGGCTTCAAGCATGGCATCACTGCGGAAACGCTCCAGCTCTTCACGTCCGAAGGTAGGCATTTCCTCGAGACTTGAGAAACCAAAGTGCCGTAAGAACTCGTCCGTTGTCCCGAAAAGAAGCGGTTTTCCGGGTGCTTCCATGCGGCCTTTCTCACAGATCAGGCCGTAATCGATCAGCTGTCCGACGGCATAATCACTCTTGACTCCTCGAATCTTCTCGATATCAAGTCTCGTAACCGGCTGGCGGTAAGCGATGATCGCAAGCGTCTCGAGCAATGTATCGGTCAGCTCATAAGTCTTCGGTTTCTTTACGATTCTGATCAGCGTCTCATAATACTTCGGCTTAGCGCACAGCTGCACATGGTCTTCCAGATGCAGAAGTGTCAGGCCGCTGTCATCCTGATCGTATTTTGCATGCAGAGCCCCGAGCACCTGACCCATCTCTTCTTCAGACAGATCGAGCGCCTGTGCCAGTTCAGTGACCCGCACCTCATGTCCCATCGAGAACAAAACGGCTTCCGCTGCTGCTATTTTATGATTATGCACTAGTTACTCCTCCTGGTTAAACTAATGTCCCGTGAATCTCTGCCGGCTTTCAGAAAGAGAAACCCTTCTTTAGCCAGCTCCAGAACGGAAAGAAATGTCATGATCGCACCGATCCGTCCGCCTCCTGTGTCTTTCAGCAATTCCTTAAACGAAACTCTGCTCTTGCCGTCAAAATAATGCCGCACCTGATCCATGCGCTGCGTCAGAGTCATTTTCTCCTGCCTGATCCGGCCGAAACGGCTCCGGACAGGATCGATCGATTCTTCTCTGCGGCGCATGACTTCTTCAAAGATCTCAGAAAGGCGTCTGATAGTCAATTCATCCAGGACCGCGTCGACATCGACAGGTTCAGCCGCATCCGCGACCTGAGGAGGCAGATACTCATCCCGGCAGAGCCAGGAAGCCTCGGGGATCTCATTCTCAGCCAGCTTAATGGCCGCTTCTTTGTAGATCCTGTATGTCGTCAACTGCTCGACAAGCGCAGTCCGCGGATCCTCATCCTCTTCCTCTTCCATATCACTTCCCGGAAGCAGCATTCTGCTTTTGATCTCTAAAAGCGTTGCAGCCATAAGAAGAAAGCTGCTGGCCAGATCAGGGTCCTCATTCTGGAGCTGCCGGACATAATCCATGTATTGATCGGTTACCTGAGCGATCGGAATATCATAGATGTCAATCTTATTCTTTTCGATCAAATGCAGCAGCAGATCCAGCGGTCCCTCAAAGACCGGAAGGCTGACAGCAAGCGAACTTTCCATATTCTCTCCTTAACGCATTTCCTCTGCAACAGCATCCAGGAACTCTTCGCTGGCGAGAACCTGCGCGTTCTCTACGGTAGTCATTCTGGCCAGATCGCCTGTCATACGTCCGCTCTCGATCACAGCCAGCGTTTTCTCCTCAAGTTTCTTTGCAAAAGCAACCAGCTCGGGATTATTGTTGATTGTACCGATTCTGGCCAAAGCACCCGTCCATGCAAAGATCGTCGCTACGGAGTTCGTAGATGTCTTTTCACCTTTCAGATACTTGTAATAATGCTTCTGAACAGTCCCGTGAGCCGCCTCGTACTCATAATAACCGTGCGGTGAAACCAGTACGGAAGTCATCATCGCCAGAGAGCCGAACGCTGAGGATACCATATCGCTCATGACATCCCCGTCATAATTCTTGCAGGCCCAGATAAAGCCTCCCTCCCCTTTCATCACACGGGCAACGGCATCATCGATAAGCGTGTAAAAATACTCAATACCGGCTTCCTTAAACTGCTCGGCATACTCTTCATCAAAGATTCTCTGAAATGTCAGTTTAAATGTCTGGTCATATGTTTTCGAGATCGTATCTTTTGTTGCAAACCAGAGATCCTGCCCGACATCCAGCGCATAGGAGAAACAGTTGCGCGCAAAACTCTCGATCGAACTCATCCGGTTGTGCATACCCTGTACGATACCGGCATCTGTAAAATCATGCACCAGGATGCGCTGCTCATTGCCTGCTGCCGAGGTATAGACGAGCTCGACCTTGCCCGGTCCCGGGATCTCCATCTCCGCATTGCGGTAGACATCGCCGTAGGCATGTCTGGCCAGAGTGATCGGCGCTTTCCAGCACTTGACAGAGGGCTCGATTCCCTTTACCAGAATCGGAGCACGGAAAACGGTACCGTCGAGCGCGGCACGGATCGTTCCGTTCGGACTCTTCCACATCTGCTTGAGATCGTATTCTTCCACGCGTGCGGCATTCGGTGTAATTGTCGCGCATTTGACACCGACTTTATACTGCTTGATAGCGTTGGCTGCATCGATCGTAACCTGATCATCAGTCTCGTCACGGTGCCTTAAGCCTAGATCATAATAGATGGTTTTTAAATCGACGAACGGCCGGATCAGTTTCTCTTTGATCATACCCCACAAAATATGGGTCATCTCATCTCCGTCCATCTCCACGATCGGCGTCATCATTTGTATTTTGCTCATTTGATCACTCCTCTTCATCCATCATCAATGCTTTAACATAATCTTCCGGATCAAACCTCTGCAGGTCTTCGATCTTTTCTCCGACTCCAATGTATTTGACCGGGACATCCATCTCATCCAGGAGAGCCAGCGCGATTCCGCCTCTGGCTGATCCGTCCATCTTGGTGATGATCAGCGCATCGATCGGCGCCGCCTGAGAAAACTCTCTGGCCTGCGACAGTCCGTTTTGGCCGGTCGTCGCATCAAGTACCAGCCATGTCTCCAGATGGGCTTCCGGATACTGTTTCTGTAAAATGCGATAGAGCTTGCCCAGCTCATTCATAAGGTTCTTTTTGTTTTGCAGACGGCCGGCTGTATCAACTAACAGAAGATCGATATCCCGCGCCTTGGCCGCCGCGATCGCATCGAAAAGCACGGATCCTGGATCTGCACCCTCTGCACCGCCGATCATCCTTACGCCGGCCCTGTCAGCCCATCTTTCAAGCTGATCACCTGCTGCCGCGCGGAATGTGTCAGCGCCGGCAATCAGGACGCTTAATCCCGCCTGCCGGGCCAAAGCCGCGATCTTGCCGATCGTCGTCGTCTTACCTGCTCCGTTTACCCCGGTAAAAAAGATCACGGATTTACGTGTCAGATAATCATAGTCCGCCTCATGTCCCTGCACCCGTTCCATGATCAGATCTGTCAGCACTTTCCGTGCCTGTTTCGTTTTCAGAATCGAATGTACCCTGACTTTAAGGCGCAGCTGATCGACTATGTCAACGGCTGTCTGCGGTCCCATATCAGACTCGATGAGTACCTCTTCAAGATCATCGAAAAAGTCATCATCGATCACTTCTGAGGAAAAGACTTCGGCAAGGCCTTCTGCCATCTGGGAACGGGTCTTGGAAAGACCGGCTACAAGCCGCGCAAATCTGCCTTCTCTGTTGGTATTTTCCTGTTCCATCTCTATTTCTCTTTCTGCTGTTCTTCAATCTGTTCGCGCGCAAGATCCACAGAAACCATCGTGGAAACGCCTTTCTCCTGCATGGTGATGCCGTACAATCTGTCGGCCGCATTCATGGTACCGTGCCTGTGTGTAATGACAATAAACTGTGTCTGTTTCGTCAAACGACGCAGATATTTCGAAAAGCGTCCTACATTGCGGTCATCCAGCGATGCCTCGATCTCATCCAGCAGACAGAACGGTGAAGGATGAAGATTCTGTATCGCAAACAGCAGGGCGATCGCTGTCAGTGACTTCTCTCCTCCCGACAGCTGCATCATATTCTGCAGCTTCTTTCCGGGAGGCTGCGCGATCACGCGGACACCTGCTGAGAGTATGTCTTCTTCTATCAGCTCCAGCCTGCCGCGGCCGCCTCCGAACAGTACTCTGAAGACATCATTAAACTGCTTGTTGATCTGTCCGAACGCCTGATCAAATTGTGTGCGCATCGTATCATCAAGCTCATCGATCACCTGCAGCACAGCTTCCTCAGCCTTCATGATATCTTCACGCTGCGCTGTCATCGTCTCAAAGCGGTTACCTACTTCTCTGTACTGTTCGATCGCGTTGACATTGACATCACCGAGCTCGCGGATATCATGCTTCAACTCACCGGTGCGTTTTCTGAGCGCACGCAGGTCATTCATGTTCTCATCCTGCATGGATTTCGCGTGATGGTATGTCAGTTCATACTCTTCCCACATATAGTCGACCAGCTGACTGCGCGTCTCATCGGCTGATTCGATCCTGTGATTCAGGCGCAAGATCTCTTTTTCCAGATCCGAGCGCTCCCGCGCCAGTTTTTCTCTCTCATCCAGCGCATCTCTGTGTGATGCCATAAGCTGTGCTTTCTGCTCCTCGCTTGCAGCTATCTCAGCCCGGATCTCTTCAAACAGTTCTGCCGAAGAATCGATCGTCTTCTGCAGATCCGCTATCTTTGCTTCCTTTTCCGCAACGATCGCCGTGGTGTCCGGACCCTGCTCGCCGAGTTCATCCATCTGTCTGCGCCGCGTCTCCTGCTCACGGCGTATGCCGATGATCTGTGACTTCAGACTCTCCATAGACTGCGTGCAGGCTGCCAGCTCGGCATGCGCATTCTCGCCGTCGATCGCAATACGGCGTGTATCGTCAGATGCAGCCTCAACTTCCTCTTCCAGTTTAGCGAGGCGCCGTGCGAGTTCTTTCTCCTGATCCTCGCTTGAAGCTGCGCCGCTCATGATAGAATCGATCTCCTCCTGCAGGCGTTTTGCCTCAGCTTCCTTGGAAGATAAGACATCCTGTTTTGCAGTCAGGTTCTCCTGAACAGTGCGCATCTGATCCTGTGCGGCTGTGAGGCGTATCTCGTTTTCACGCACGCTCACAAACACCTGCTGAAGCTCTTTATCAGCGTCCTCTCTGCTCTGCCTGCATCCGGCAAGTTTCTTACTGAGCGATTCATCTTCTTTGCGGCATACTTCCATCGCCTCCTGCGCCTGCTTCGTGCGTTCTGAAAGCTCGTCCAGCTCATTGCGTCTGCTCAGCAGATG
>JAFWDW010000072.1 GCA_017515965.1 Lachnospiraceae bacterium | reverse complement strand
GCAGGAGATGTCTGTGCGGAGTATTTAAAGGTGAATTACCCCGGTGCGCGTATTTATCTGAATGGCACACCTGTGCTTGAGAAGAACTGGAAAGAGAAGGGGCTCAAGCTGGTGGAGGAAGACCCGGATGTCTGTATCCAGAGTTTTGACACCACCCTGACCTATCAGAAGCTGGATCGTATCTGCCATTTCATACGCAACGGGGTTCCCTTTATTGCCACCCATATGGATGTCAACTGCCCCACAGACTACGGATACATGCCGGATTGCGGCGCTATGTGCAGTCTGATCACAGCATCCACCGGAGTAAAGCCAAGATTTCTGGGCAAACCCTGGAAGGAAACGGTGGATATGATTACGGAGATCACCGGTTATAAGCCGGAGGAAATAGCTTTCGTTGGCGACCGCCTCTACACAGACGTGAGAACGGGTGTCGACAACGGCTGTAAGGGTTTTCTGGTTCTCACCGGAGAAGCGGATATGCAGACAGTGGCAGAGTCCGATGTGAAACCCACCTGTATCTATGAATCACTTAATGAAATGAGAAAATACCTCTAGGAATAAATAGCACACGTATAAGAATGAAGAGTCGGAAAAGGAGATTATCATGAAGATTGTATTCGGAAGTGACCCAAACGCAACAGAGTTCAAATTAAACCTGCTTGATTTTGTGAAAGAGCTTGGCCATGAAGTGGCTGATTTCGGCAGTGATGACCCCATCTATGCCAATGTTGCCATCAAATGCGCGCAGGCAGTTGCCTCCGGTGAATATGACAGAGCCATCATCGTATGCGGAACCGGAATCGGTGTTTCCATCGCGGCAAACAAAGTGCAGGGTGCATATGCAGCGTGCATTCATGATGTTTACCAGGCACAGAGAGCGGCGCTCTCCAACAATGCCAACGTGATTACCATGGGCTCACAGATCATTGGCGAGAAGCTGGCAAGATGCATGGTCGAAGAATACTTGGCCAACACCTTTGATCCCAACAGCAGATCCAAGGACAAAGTGCTGAGGATCGTTGATTTCGAGAACGAGCAGATAGAGGAACTTAAGACAGCATGAAAAAAGTGGTTAATGACCTGCGCCTGATGATCAAGGCCTGCGATATGTACTACAATGAGAACCTGTCTCAGCAGGAGGTCGCTTCGGCTCTGAACATTTCCAGACCGACACTGTCAAGGCTTCTTAACGGCGCAAAGGAAGAGAAACTCATCAAGATCGAGGTGACTGACGCTGATTTTGTCAGGTACTGGGAACTCAGCGAGCGCATCAAAGAGAAGTATCATCTCAAAGATGTGCTGATCGCGGATTCCGGGATTACCGGTGAGGAGACGAAAAAGAATATCGGGCGTATCGCCGCCGCTTATCTGGGACATTTGATCAAGGATCAGGATGTGGTGGGAGTATCCATGGGCAGTACCCTCCATCAGGTCGTGACGGAGATGGAAGAGTGCCGGGATAAAAAGATCACGGTTATTCCTCTTGTGGGAGGAGTAGGTCACGCCCATATCAAGATCCATGCCAACTCTCTGGCCGAGCACCTGGCCCATCTCTATAACAGTGAATTTCATCCGATTTTTGCCCCGGCTCGTGTCTACAGCCGGGTGACACGGAACGGACTGATGAAGGACATGTCCGTAACCACTATGATGACCTACGCAAACATGATGGATATCGCTATTTTGGGTATCGGTTATCCCAATGAGTATTCCTCCATAAAAACCACAGGGTATTTTGCTGAGAATGAGATGGAGACTCTGCTGCAAAAGGGAGTTGCCGGAGAGATCAATATGCAGTTCTACGATATCCAGGGAGATACGGCTCCGTTTAAGGAAGATAATTATGTTATCGGGGTTGAAGCACGCAAGCTTAAGAAAATCCCTCTCACCGTCGGCATTGCCGGCGGCATGGACAAAGAGAAAGCCATTAAAGGGGCTGTTGCAGGAGGATTTGTCAACACGCTTATCACAGACTATAACTGTGCTTTGAAATTGCTGGAAGATGATGCTGATTGCTGACAAATCCGCTGAAAAGGATTAAACTAAACAGGAAAGAAATCGTATTTTAATCATATAACCCAAGATGAGGAGACAGATCATGGCAGTAGAAACCAGACCTTATGTATCATGGGAACAAATGAATGCATTTATGACTGATGTGTTTGCCGCATACGGCGTGCCGCGCGATGAAGCGGCGATCTGTGCGGACGTCTTGCTTGAGGCGGACCGACGCGGTATTGAAAGCCACGGTTGCAACCGCTTTAAACCGATCTATATTGACCGCATCAAGAACGGTACACTGTTGCCGGTGACCGATCTGGAGATTGTCAAAGAGACACCGACGACGCTGGTCATGGATGCACACGACGGTATGGGTATGGTGGCCAGCTACCGTATGATGGAAAAGCTGATCGAAAAGGCGAAAACCTACGGTATGGCCGGCGGTGCGATTCGCAATTCGACTCATTACGGCATTGCAGGTTACTGGACTTCGATGGCCAGCGATCAGGGCATGATCGGCATTACAGGTACCAATGCCCGCCCGTCGATCGCTCCGACCTTCGGTGTCGAGAACATGCTGGGAACCAATCCGCTGACTTTCTCTCTGCCGACAGATGAGGAGTTCCCGTTCTGCATCGACTGTGCGACATCGATCGTGCAGCGCGGTAAGATCGAATACTATGCCCGCGAAGGAAAAAAGACCCCGATGGGTCAGGTGATCGCAGAGGACGGAACACCGATGACAGACAGCGATGCGATTCTCAAAGCGCTTGTCGACGGAACAGCGGCACTGGCGCCGCTTGGCGGGATCGGTGAGGAGCTGGGCGGCTACAAGGGCTATGGCTACGCCACAGTAGTGGAGATACTCTCAGCGGCTCTGGCAGGCGGACAGTTCATGAAAGCGCTCTCCGGCAAAGCGGCCGACGGCAGCCGTCAGATGTATCATCTCGGTCATTTCTTCTTTATCGTTGATCCCGATGCATTCTGCGGATGCGAGACATTTGAGAAGATTGCCGGCGAAATCTGCCGCGAGTTGCGCGCTTCAAAGAAAGCACCCGGATGCGACCGCATCTACACAGCCGGCGAGAAAGAGTATCTGGTCTGGTTAGAGCGCAAGGATAAGGGTGTTCCCGTCGGTGAAACCGTCCAGAAAGAGATCATCTCCATCCGCGATGAACTGGGACTGGACTATCATTTTGATTTCGAAAAATAAGGCTGTTTCAGAGGATAGATAATCATCATACAAATCTTGTTAAATCATTGACATTATACGGCTCTTCGACTATACTCATAGTGCGAATGATCTGACTTCGAAGGTACGTCCTGAGAAGGGAGATACAGGCACATAATAAAAGGAATGAAAAGAGATGGCAGCGACTTGCCTGCCATGGCATTCCTTCTCGAAAAGAAGTGTCCTAAGGCTCATGTTCAGATCAGAACATGAGCCTTATTTTGCAGTGAGGTACTATGCTTAAAAAAGTGAATGCGCAGGGACCGCAGCGCACCGGAAAACTGAAGATTGCAGAGGCACCGTATCCGTCTCCGTTTTACATGGGGCTCGAGTACAGTACGCCCGCCAGAGGGATGTGGAATATCGCCCACACGGGTCTTTTGATGCCCGAATCGCATCAGATTTTTGTCTGTGCGTATGGGTGCCTGCGCGGCGTCGTGCTGACCGCTGCCGAGATGAATGCACTGGGGCGTTATTCGGCGCTGGCGATCCGTGAGCATGATATTATTACCGGCTCGATCGAGGACCTAATGGTAAACGGTGTGGATGATGTGCTCAAAAAGCTTCCCTACAGGCCGAAATGTGTGCAGATCTTTATCAGCTGTCAGCATTTCTTCCTGAGTTATGACCACAACAGTGTGTTTAAGCGCATCAGGCAGGCTCATCCGGACATTGTATTTCTGGATTGTTATATGATTCCGGCGATGCGCAAGAGCGGCATCTCACCGGAGCAGAGGATGCGCAGGCAGATGACGCGCGTCTGGCAGGAGCGCACGGGCAATGACCCGAAGCGGATCAATATCCTCGGCTCCAACCTGCGCCTATCTGAGAGCGCGGAACTGCGCAGCTGGCTATCGGGAGCCGGCGATCTGAAGAGCATCCATGACTGCGAGACATTTGCGGAGTATCTGGACATGGCAAATGCCGG
>JAFWDW010000071.1 GCA_017515965.1 Lachnospiraceae bacterium | reverse complement strand
CGGGGAACTTAAGAAGCACGTTGATATCCTGAACGAATACAATTTCAAAGCTTTAAAGTATAAAAACGCTGCCGGTACAGACGTGACGGTCGGCCTGCCGGAGGGACATGTCTGGCTCGGCGGTGAGGAGAAGGCGGCGACAGGTATTATGTTTTCAGCGAATATCCCGACGGAGGAGGTCTTCACACTGCCGGAGAGAACAAATATCAACGGAACGCTGGTTGCCACTAAGCCGCTCAGTCTGAACGGTACCCTGATCGAAGGATTCAGCTTCACAGTTAAAGACGGAAAGATCACGGAGGTCCGTGCGGATAAGGGAGAGACTGTTCTGAAAGATGCCATAGCGGTAGATGAAGGCGCTTCCTATTTTGGCGAAGTCGCGCTGGTGCCGTATGATTCGCCTATCTCCAGATCAGGAGTTCTTTTCTACAATACTCTGTTCGATGAGAACGCGTCATGCCACTTCGCGTTTGGTGATGCTTATCCATGCTTTGCCGGAGCGGAAGACATGAACGAAGAGGAGCTTAAGGAGCGAGGGATGAACCGTTCGATGACGCATGTAGATTTCATGGTCGGATCAGAAGATCTGGAGATTACAGGCATCACGCATGACGGCAGGGAGATCCCGGTATTCAGGAACGGTAATTTCGCGTTTTAGATTGCGGGCGATTTGTGCTGTGCACGTGCTGAGCAGATCCTGATGGACGGTGGCATGACCAACGATGCAATTAAGCGGTTGAGATCCAGACTGCTTACAGAATAGAGGATGAGAGGGGAAATGATACAAAAGGACTATACGATACGATTAGAGGAACGAGAGGACTACAGAGAAGTTGAAAATCTGATCAGAGAATCTTTCTGGAATGTCTATCGCCCGGGATGCAGCGAACACTATGTGATCCATGTGCTGCGGGATGATCCGGCATTTGTCAGGGAACTTGATTTCGTGATGGAAAAGAGCGGAAGACTGATCGGACAGAATATGTTTATGAAAACAATCATCGAGTCAGACGACGGAAGAGAGATCCCTGTTCTGACGATGGGACCGATCTGCATCACACCGGAGTTAAAACGCAATGGCTATGGCAAAGCGCTGCTGGACTATTCTTTAGAGAAAGCTTCGGAGGCGGGCTTCGGCGCTGTCTTGTTTGAGGGCAATATTGACTTTTACGGCAAGAGCGGTTTTGACTATGCCGGAAAGTTCGGGATCAGATACCATGATCTGCCTGAGGATGCTGATGCATCATTTTTTCTCTGTAAGGAATTGATACCGGGCTATCTTGACGGTGTCACAGGTGTTTATCAGACCCCTCAGGGGTACTATGTGGACGATCATGATGTCGATGAATTTGACAAGGCATTTCCTCCGAAAGAGAAACTGAAACTGCCGGGACAGATATTCTGAGATCATTTAGACTAAATGGAAAGCTGAAATGGAATTCGGATGGATCAATTTGTTCGGTGCGGTCATCGTGATCCTGATGCTGATACCGAATATCGTGTATGCAGTCAAAAACAAATCTGAGCAGAATCTCTGTACAAACCGGTTTATGAATGTTATCGAGCAGCTCGGACGATATGCCTGTATTGTGTTGATGTGGTTTCCTTTACTGGTCTGGAGATTCGGCTTTGAAAGCAAGCTTGATATGATCCTTTATCTGGCGGGCAACGGTATTTTCCTGGCAGTATACTGGATCGTGTTCGCGCGCTATTTGAAAGAGAAAAACGCAAAGCGCGCCTTGATTCTGGCTATACTGCCGTCCTGTATTTTTCTCATGAGCGGACTGCTGCTTCGCCACTGGCTGCTGGCGGGGTTTGCGGTTCTTTTTGCTGTCGGCCATATCTATGTGACTGAAAAGAACGCCCAGGCACTCTAGACTCCACGATACGTAGGTAGTATCTGCACAGGCGCTGTGATAGATTTGTCTCAGAAGGAGGCAAATACGATGGATCGATATGTGACAGGAGCCGTGATACGAAGGCTCCGCGAAAGAAAAAAGATGACGCAGGATGAGCTGGCTGAAAAGATCTGTGTCAGCGGAAAGGCAGTGAGTAAGTGGGAGACTGGTCAGGGGTTTCCCGATATCAGCTTACTGGAACCGTTAGCGCAGGCGCTTGACATCTCCGTGATCGAACTGCTTTCCGGCGAGGATATCCGTAATACTAACCGTTCATGTAATATCGCAAGAGGTCAATTCTATGTATGCCCGGTTTGCGGAAATGTGATCAGGTCAACGGGAGAAGCGGTTATCAGCTGCTGCGGGATCACACTGCCGCCGCTTGAGGCTGAAGAGGCGGACGGAGAGCATATGATTCGCGTTGAGATCATAGAAGACGAGTACTATGTGACGGTTGCGCACCCGATGACGAAGGAGCATTATTTGTCATTTCTTGCGGCAGTGTCCGATGCAGGTGTTCAGTTTGTCAAACTGTATCCGGAGGGCGCCGCGGAGGCAAGATTCAGGATAAACGGAATCAAATATTTTTATGTCTTCTGCAATCGTCACGGTCTGTTTCGGAGGCATCGCTAAACCGGCAACAGTCAGTTGCGTGATTTATTCTTATCTCCGTATTACAATAGAACTGCAAGGAGGTATGTCATGGATACAAAAGAAGTTTTATATGAACTCAGAATGAGAAAAGGACTGTCGCAGAGCGAGCTGGCTGATAAGGTGTTTGTGACCCGGCAGGCTGTATCGAGATGGGAAAAAGGTGAAACAGTGCCGAATACAGAAACATTAAAGTTGCTTTCAAATCTTTTTAATGTCTCTATCAATACGTTGCTTGGTTCGCCGAAGAAACTGATCTGCCAGTGCTGCGGCATGCCGCTTGAAGATGAGATCCTCGGCAGAGATAAGGACGGATCGCTCAACGAGAACTATTGCAAATGGTGCTATGCAGACGGAACATACACATACAGCAACATGGATGATCTGATCGAAGTCTGTGTCAAAAATATGGTGAACGATAACGTCAGTGAAGGGCAGGTACGCGCTTATCTGGAACTGCTTCTTCCCACACTGGATTACTGGAAGAAATAT
>JAFWDW010000070.1 GCA_017515965.1 Lachnospiraceae bacterium | reverse complement strand
GCTGTGTAAGCGCGTACAAGGCCGCCGGTCCCGAGCAGAGTGCCCCCAAAATAGCGCGTGACAATCAGGGCGGCATTGGTGAGAGGAATGTTTTCCATCACAGAGAGGATAGGCCTTCCCGCAGTGCCGGACGGCTCTCCGTCGTCGCTGCTGTGTTTGGTTTGTCCGTGATCACCGAGGATCCACGCCATACAGTGATGACGCGCATCGTGATGAAGTGTGCGGGTTTCCTGCAGAAACGCGGCAGCTTCTTCCTGGCTGGTTATGGGACGTATTTCTCCGATGAAGCGTGATTTTTTTTCAGTGTACTCACCGACACCGCCGGTCAGAACGTAGGATATCCGGACCATATACTTATATCGTTTCCTTTGTTTTTGCATCGTCAGGTAATCTATTTATACTATATCATGGATTACTTCCATTTCTTAACTTTATTTGTTATAATATATCGTTGAGGAGGAGTATCAAACATGAATTACGGAAAAGCATCTACAGACGCGACGAAAAAACGTCTGTCATCCAAAGCCGGTATGACCCGCCGCAAAGTGCTGACACATTTCTTCAGGCTCTTTGTATTGGTCATTCTCGCAGGTCTTGCGGCTGGCGCCCTTTACGGGATCGGACTATACCGCAGTGTGATTGCGGATTCCCCGGAGGTTACTCCGGAGGACGTGTCTCCGGCAGGCTTTACTTCCTTTGTCTATACGAAAGACGGCAAGAAACTCGGCGAATTTGTCGCGTCGGGTTCTAATCGTGTTTACAAAAAACTGGAAGAGATTCCGGAAGATATGCAGCATGCCTTTGTTGCAATCGAGGATGAGCGCTTTTATGAGCATAACGGTGTTGACGTCAAGGGTATCATGCGTGCTGCTTACGGTGTTCTGACAAGAAACAGCTCTCAGGGCGGTGCCAGTACGATCACCCAGCAGCTGATTAAGAATAATGTCTTCTCTAACTTTACCGAGGAGAAGACGTTCAGTGACAGACTGCACCGTAAGATTCAGGAACAGTATCTGGCAGTCAGACTTGAAAAGCAGATGACGAAGGATGAGATTCTGGAGGACTATCTGAACACAATTAACTTGGGTCAGAACTCGCTTGGCGTTCAGGCGGCAGCCACGCGGTATTTTAATAAAAATGTATCGGAACTGGATTTGTCGGAGAGCACGGTCATTGCTTCAATTACGCAGAACCCTGCCCGTTATAATCCGATCAGCAATCCCGATAAGAATGCACAGCGCCGTAAAAAGGTTCTCAAGAAAATGCTGGATCAGGGATATATTAATCAGGAACAGCATGACGCTGCGCTCAATGACGATGTGTATGCACGCATTCAGAATGTCAACTCGACAGTGACTAATGATACATCGACGGACTCGTACTTCATAGATGCCCTGGCCCAGCAGCTGATGCAGGATCTGCAGACAGAGCTCGGATACTCTGAGACACAGGCGTACAACGCTGTGTACAAAGGCGGTCTGACCGTCACGGCCACGATCGATGAGAGGATCCAGCAGATCTGCGATGAGGAGGCCAACAATGACGCCAACTACCCGGCCGGAACAAGATGGGGCATCACATCCTACAATTTGACGCTCACGCGGGAAGACGGCACTGTAGAAAACTACGATCAGGGTTCAGTAAAAGCGTTCGGGCGCAATGCGCTGGGCGATACGCAGGGACTGTTGTTCAATTCACCTGAAGCAGCTCAGGCGCGTATTGCGGCGTTTAAGGAAACACTCAGCATCACGGATGCGGTGACAGTCAACGGTGAGAATATGGCTATTACACCGCAGCCGCAGTCATCGGTTGTCGTTATGGATCAGAAGACCGGCGAGGTCAAGGCGATCGTCGGCGGACGAGGTACCAAAGCGACTAACAGAAGTTACAACCGCGCGACTGACGCGATGCGCCAGCCCGGTTCCTGCTTCAAGATCCTGGCGGCCTATGCACCTGCTCTTGATGCAAAGAACTACAATCTGTGTACCTATATCAAGGACGAACCTTTTAAATACGCAGACGGCACCGAGGTCCATAACTGGTGGGGCAAGTCCTACAGAGGCGAGGTGACAGTCCGCAAGGCAATCGAGCAGTCGATGAACGTCTGCGCTGTCAAGACGATCACGGAGATCACGCCGCGTCTCGGATTTGATTACTGCAGAAAGCTCGGCATTACGACATTGGTAGACAATGAAAAACGGGCCGACGGCGTCTTCACAGACGTACAGCAGCCTCTGGCGCTCGGCGGTATCACATACGGTGTCAAGAACCTTGAAATATCCGGAGCCTATGCGGCAATTGCCAACAGAGGCGTCTACAATAAACCGATCTTCTATACAACGATCAAGGATCACGACGGCAATGTTCTTCTCGACAATACGGAAGGCAATTCGAAGCGAGTCCTGAAAGAGTCAACGGCATGGCTCCTGACCGATGCAATGATCGGTGTTGTCACATCCGGTACAGGTGGCCAGGCCCGGCTGAGAAACATGACTGTATCCGGCAAGACCGGTAGTACGACGGACAATAAGGATATCTGGTTTGTCGGTTACACACCGTACTATACCTGCGGTGTCTGGGCCGGCTATGATGATAATGCGGAGCTGTCAAATACATCCTTCCATCTGGTGCTCTGGAGATCGATCATGTCGAGAATTCACGAGGGTCTGGATGATCCGGGATTCGGAGAATCCGATCAGGTTGAGCAGATGACGGTCTGCGCGCGCTCAGGTAAACTTCCGAGCATCGGCTGCGCCTCACAGAAAGAATGGATCGCCAAGGAAAATGTTCCGACGGAGAAATGTACTTCCGAGGCATGCCGCGGCGCTTACCAGAAGTATCTGTATTACAAACAGCAGCAGGAGAAGAAGGAGCAGGAAGAGCAACAGCAACAGCAGCAACCACAGC
>JAFWDW010000069.1 GCA_017515965.1 Lachnospiraceae bacterium | reverse complement strand
GCCTGGACAACACCGCCGCAGTTCGGGCAGGCAAGCTTTTTCGGTGCATCTGCAGCTGCCGGCGCGCCATTCATCCATTCGGCCTGGTCTTCCGTGACCGGTTCGCTATGATTGCAGTGCTCGCAGTGCAGCTGGCCGCGGCCGATATCGTAAGCCATATCTGCGCCGCAGTTGGGACAGGAAAAATTTAAAACCATACGATGGACTCTCCTTTCTATGATGATTCGATGCCGTATTTGCGGCATTTTTTGATCAGTGTCGAATGGTCGATTCCCAGCGCGGCAGCAGCCTTGCGGATGGACGGGAAATCTTCCAGTGCTTTTTTGATCAGGCGGCTCTCCACGGCAGTGGTCGCGGCCTTCAGATCGTACCCGCTGTCTTCGTGGTCGGATACCGGCGCCTCATGGCCTGCGCCGAGCATCATGGAGACGACTCTTGTATCGATGGCGTCCGTCTGGCTGATGACAACGAGACGCTCGATCACGTTCTGCAGCTCGCGGATATTGCCGGGCCAGTCATACGTTGTCATCAGCTGCATGGCGTCGGCCTTCAGATCGATCTGTTTGTTATACTTCCGATTATAACGGTTAAGGAAGCTTTGGACAAGGGGTTCAATATCTTCGCGGCGCTCTCTGAGCGGCGGCATGTGGATCGGAACGACATTCAGCCGATAGTAGAGATCCTCGCGGAATTCATTCTTTCTGATGGCCTGCTGCAGGTCCTTGTTGGTGGACGCGATGATGCGGACGTCGACCGGAATAGCCTTGGCTCCGCCGATGCGGGTGATCTCATGGTTCTGGAGGACCCGAAGGAGACGGGTCTGCATCTGCAGGGACATTTCACCGATCTCGTCAAGGAGCAGTGTTCCGCTGTTTGCCAGTTCGAAGATACCTGTCTTGCCGCTCTTGCTGGCTCCGGTGAAGGAACCTGGTTCATATCCGAACAGCTCGGATTCCATAAGGCTCTCGGGGATTGCACCGCAGTTTACGCGGATAAAGGGCTGGTCAGCGCGCTTTGATGCCTGTACGATCTGGTTGGCAATGACCTCCTTGCCGGTGCCGCTCTCTCCGGTGATCAGGACTGTGGCGTCGGTCTTTGCGACCGAGATGGCTGTCTCCAGAGCCTGACGGGCCATCGCGCTGTTCATGACGACATCAACGTTGCCGATCTGCTGGGTCCTGAGATAATGAACTTCGTTTTTCTGCTTTTCCTGGTAGACCTGGAGACTGGTCAGCTGATCTTTGATCGTCTCCAGCTGCTGGATGTTGCTGCCGAATGCGAAAGCGTATTTAAGCTCCCCTCTGGCGTCAAAGATCGGCACACCGGTCAGATGTACCTTGATGTTGGTCCGCAGCATCACGCCGATCGTCTCCACGGGCTTCTGTTCCCGGAGAACATAGGGGAGGACGCCGTTGGAGTAGAGCTTCTTTTCCTTATTGATCTGGAAAACATTTTTCCCTATGATCTCTGTCCTGGAGATGCCGCTCATCTGCGTGTAGAGTTCGCTGATATAGACTGTCTTGCCGTATCTGTCGGCCACGTACAGATAGATGGTGTCCGGCAGATTGTCGCCGATCTCCTCAAAGCCGATATAATCTTCCATGACGAAATCGCCGAAAGTTTTGCTTTCCTTGTGTATCTCGTCGAGGAGTGCCTGCTGCCTGTCGTCGAGCGGCGTGGCATCCAGCTGCCGGCAGAGGTCCTGCATCCGGTGATAAAATTGCATGATGGTCTGATATTGTGTCAAAAAATGCCGGCCTCCTTTGCTTCTCTATTGTCAAAATGTGAATAGTCATGTATAATGGTGATGAATGACACCAGATGGTGTGGGATGTCACCACTAAATGGTGACGCTTGTCACCACCTCTGTGATTCGATGATAAAACATTTGTGCAAAACTGTCAATAATTTTACAGTGAAATGTTTGATCATCTGATGTTTTTGCCAATTACATTGGAAAAAATACATCAAAAACAAGTTGGCACGGATCTTGCTTTTAATAAAACCGTGTAGAAAATTATTCAATCTGTTGTAGAAAGGGAGTATTACAATGGCAAAGAAAACAATTATCACTGCTGCTATCACAGGTGCATGGCCGAAGAAAGAGAACAATCCGAACGTCCCGATGACCCCGTCAGAGATCGCTGATGACGTTTATGCTGTATGGAAGGCCGGCGCAGCTATCGCTCATCTTCATATGAGAGATGATGAAGGCAACGGCACCATGGATAAGAATAAATTCATCGAGACCTGGAATCTGATCAAAGAAAGATATCCGGATTGCGACATCATCCTGAACCTCACCACTTCCGGTGATATCTATGCAACAGACGACACCCGTCTTGAGCATGTTGAAATCCTTAAGCCGGAGATGGCTTCCTATGACTGCGGTTCCATGAACTGGCTCAACACCAGCCTGTTCCTGAACACCCCGTCTTTCCTTGAGAGATGCGGTAAGCTCTTCCAGGAATGCGGCGTAAAGCCGGAGATCGAAGCATTTGATCCGGGTATGATCGGCAATGCTGCTTACTATCTGAAGAAGGGTATCCTGAAGGCTCCGCTGCACTTCCAGTTCTGCATGGGTTGCGCAAATGGTATTGCCGGTTCCGTTAAGAACCTTGTCTTCATGAAGGAGACTATGGATCAGCTTTGCCCGGGTTCCACCTGGTCCACTTTCGGTGTTGGCCACAGCGCAATGGAGATCATGTATGCTGCAGTTGCTATGGGCGGCCACATCCGTGTCGGTATGGAAGACAATGTTATGTACTCCAAGGGCGTTCTCGCAGAGAGCAACTCTCAGCTGATCGAGAGAGCTGCAAGAGTCATCAGAGAGTTCGGCAACGATGTTGCTACTCCGGATGAAGCAAGAGAGATCCTTGGCCTTAAGAAATAATTGACTGTATTTCAGGAGGAATTCAAACATGAAAACTTTTAATGATGTAAAAGAGATCCTGATTGCCGGCGGCGGCATGATGGGCAAGAACATTGCTTATGTAATGACAAAGAATCCGAACCTG
>JAFWDW010000068.1 GCA_017515965.1 Lachnospiraceae bacterium | reverse complement strand
TCCTGTAATGATCGATCGCGGCAAAGACTTTCTCCGCCGGGAGCGAATCGATCTTGTTGAGCACCAGGATCAGCGGCACCGATGATCCGTTCAGGCGCTCGATCAGGCGGTCGGTACGCGCGCCCCCGCGTCTGATATCGACGACGAGCAGCATTGCGTCGATCCCTTTGAGCGAGCTCTCCACTTCGCCCTGCATATAATCGTCGAGTTTGTCAACCGGTTTATTGACGCCGGGCGTATCGACAAATACGATCTGGCCTTCCGGCTCATGCAGCATTCCGCGCGCCCTGCCGCGGGTGGTATTTGGCTTTTTTGATGTGATAGCTATCTTCTGGCCGACCAAAGCGTTCAAAAGTGTCGATTTACCGGCATTCGGCAGCCCCACGATCGTCACAAAGCCTGATTTGAAATTATTTTGTTTCTCAATTTCCATTTATATTGCTTATCCCTCTATTGCAGGGCCACGATCTCGTCAAACAGGTTTTCGTGTTCTCTCACCTTGGCTTCCGAGCCGATTGTGCAGGCATATCCCTGTCTGAGCACATCTTCCACTACGTCAGCCAGCTCATTCAGATCCTCCTGTGTGGTCTCCAGAATCTGCTCTCTCTCTTCATCGAGCATCTCCTTCGTCACGCCTGACAAATACAGGGTGAGTGATCTGGCACCGCGGCTGCGCGGCGTGAGCGGCTGGTCAATCATATTGATCGCGCCGATGATATACTGGCGCAGCTCCCTCTCTGACAGTTCCAGATACCGGAGTTTGACCGGCAGTTCCTCAAAGACATCCCATGTTCTCTGCAGATGCGGATCGCGATAGGAAACGAAGAACGCGTTGCCGCTTCGCTGAAACCCTGTCATACATCCGTAGGCGCCGCCCTTGACGCGCACGTTCTGCCACAGATACTCCCATCTTAAATAAGAAGAAAGCACATCCATCACACCGGTAAAGTGGTATCCGCTCTTAACGAAATTTCCGCTGCGGGCCACATACTGAACCTGACCGGCTGTCATGAATCCTTCATTGCCTTTCGGGGCGGTCAGCTTGCCGGGACCGAACACTCTCTTTTTAGCCGGCACGCCTGCCTGATCAAGCGCACGGGCCAGCCCTTCGGCCATCTCGCGCACGGAACCGATCCCCTCTCGCTCAGCAGTATAGCTCACCATCATGTTGGCGCTGGTAAAGATCTTGCTGCGCACGCTCTGAAGCTGGGCGATCAGTTCATCTTTCTTCTCGTCGAAATGTTCAAACAGATCCGAGACCTTCTTATAATAAGCGATACCTGAAATCAGGTCCCGGTAGTTCTTGCCGAGTGACTGATAGGCCATCGATCTGTCAGCTGCCAGTGTATGCCCGTCTGTCAGGATCCTCGTCTGCATGACGGATACGATCTCCGCGAGAATCTCTTTCAGTCTTTTCTCATCGTCCAGATGCGTGTGGATCAGCATCTCTTCGATCAGATCAAAACCCGCCGTCAGCTGATCGTAAAAGCCCTTCAGCTGGACCTCCGACATCGGCCTGATAATCTCGCTCCACGCCCGGGACAGATCACCGTATGCTGTCATCGTGCTGGTCAGACCGCCTGTGATACGGTCAACCTCGTGACCGAACTCTTCGTAAGTGTACTGATCTGTATCCATCTGCCCGAGAATCGAGCGGGTCAGGATGGAAGCAGCCACGAGCTCGTCTTCCTCCAGCACGCTTGTGTCAAACAACAGCCTCACATAGCCGATCCCGTTTGTGCCGGTCTCATGCAGGATAAACGGCACATCGCAGTTCATCTTCTCGATCAATAACGGTTCGGATTCTCTCTTGATATCCGACAGTGCCAGCACCGGGATCCGGGCAAGCATTTCAGGCGTATCCTCTGTATCCTGATAATCCCGCAGCTTACGGCCGTCCTCGAGAATCTCATTGATCTCAAGCTGATTCAGCTCGGTCTTTTTATTCTGAAGCTGTATGCGTTTGGCTTCTTCAAGCCGCTCTGCCCTGCCGGCTTCTCCCCTGAGGGTGATGAGCGAGCCGTGCTCATTCTCAAGCAGGTAGGTGCGCACCAGGTTTTCAAAGTACTGTGTACCGATTCGCTCTTTGAGCCGGTTAAAAACACTCACGGCATTGGCATGCAGGAAAGGTTTATCATTGTCATAGAGCCAGCTGTCCAGCAGGGCGAGTCCCCAGATCAGTCCGCGCGGCGCGCGCCCCGAATCCCCTTCTATATAGGAGAAACGCATGATATTGATCGCCACTTCAAGCGCCTTCTGATCGATCCCGTCTGTCACTTGCCTGTGAAGTGTCTCCTCAATAATCTGCTGAAAACGGTCGCGTGCATCTTCCGGCGCTCTTCTGGCTGTCACGGTAAACATCGGCTGGTAAATGCCGCAGTCATAACCGCCCGTGACATCCTGTCCGATACCCGCTTCGATCAGCGCTCTTTTAAGCGGAGCTCCCGTCGATGAAAGAAGCACGTAGTCAAGCACCTGAAAAGCGCGGTAGAGTTCATCGTTGAGCACTGTTCCGATCACCTTGCTCCAGGACAGATATGCCTGATCCTGCGGCTTCATACCGGAGGGGATCGCATACGGCACATCGGCGCGGTGCATCCTGGTAAACGGTTTCTGCTCACGGATCTTTGAGTCGACCTTGATCCGGTCATAACCGGAAAGGTACTCCTCGTCCATCCACTTCAGTCTCTCCGTAAAATCCATATCTCCGTAAAGGTAAATATAGGCATTTGACGGATGATAATATGTCTTGTGAAACTTCAGGAAAGCTTCATATGTCAGCTCCGGAATCACCTCCGGATCACCGCCCGACTCAAATCCATAGCTTGTATCGGGAAAGAGCGAATTCATCACGGCATAATCCAGTACGCCGTCGGGTGATGAGAACACGCCCTTCATCTCGTTGTAGACAACACCGTTGATCGACAGGTTTTCTGCCTCGCCGTCCAGTTCGTAATGCCAGCCCTCCTGACGGAAGATCTGCTCGTTGGCATAGATCGACGGGTGCAGCACCGCGTCCATGTAGACGTGCATCAGATTGCCGAAGTCGACATCATTGCAGCTCGCCACAGGATAGACGGTCTTGTCCGGATAGGTCATCGCATTGAGGAAAGTATTGAGCGATCCTTTCCCCAACTCAACAAACGGATCCTTGAGCGGGAAATTCTCCGAACCGCACAGCACGGAGTGTTCCATGATATGCGCAACACCGGTGCTGTCTTTGGGCGGAGTCCGGAATGCAATATAAAATGTCTTGTTGTCGTCCGTGTTGTCCATCAGGACCACACGCGCACCGCTCTTTTTATGTTCCAGCAGATACCCGACCGAATCACAGTCCGGCAGAACCCGACGGTCAATGAGTTCATAGGGTTCCGGGATCGTCAGATGGTTTTCTGCTCGTGTTACATGTCTCTTCATAGACCGGGATACAACCCCTCTTCCTTCAGTCTCTTGATCGCCGCTTCCACCTGCGGTTTATCATCTTTGTATGTCACGCCGTACCATTTATCGGGTGTCAGCAGGACTTGCACATCCGCTGTCC
>JAFWDW010000067.1 GCA_017515965.1 Lachnospiraceae bacterium | reverse complement strand
TCCATCAGGTCTGAGATGGATTTGCGCGACTGGCCGACGGCGTAGCGCTGGAACCATTCGCCGATCTGATAAAACAGCATCACAGCGGCGGCTTCTGCGGCCTCGCCTGTGATGAAGGCGCCGATTGAAGCAATGGTCATCAGGAAGGACTCGTCGAGCATCTGGCCGTGGATGATTCCCTTGAATGCCTTGATGACTACGTCATAGCCGGCGATCACATACGGGATCAGGAAAAGGAGAGTTGCACTCCATTTATGGTCGAAGACGTAGGGGACCAGATGGGCTTTTTCTGCGATCATAATGGCCAGAAAAATACCAAGGGCAGCAAGAATGCGCTTTAGTTCTTTTTTGAGCTTTTTTGACATGTAGGAACTCCTGTCAGCAGCAGATTTTCAGAACTCGACCTCAAAATCCGGTTCAATGCGCCGGCCGACTTTGATTGCCTCTTTCAGAATCTCATCAAAACGTTCATCGTCCGCTTCGAGCATGAACTTCTGAGTCATAAAGTTGACGCTGGCATTCTCGACTCCATCGATTTTCAGGATCGCATCCTGCACTTTAGCGGCACAGTTGGCACAGTCGATCTCACATTTAAACTTCTTTTTCATAATGATCCTCCTTATTCTTCAATATGTTCTTTACCCATCTCGATGATCATGCGGACATGGTCATCGGCGAGAGAGTAGTAGATCGATTTTCCGTCGCGTCTGGCACCGACCAGTTTGGATGTGCGCAGGATCTTCAGCTGATGGGAAATGGCGGACTGGTTCATCTCCAGGTCTTCGCAGATCTGGGAGACATTTTTCTCCCCGTGGAAGAGATCAAACAGGATCTTGATCCTGGTGGAATCTCCGAAGATTTTAAACAGTTCAGCCAGATCGATCAGCTCATTTTCTGTCACATCTCCGATCAGATGACAGTCGTGGCACTCTTCAATGTCGTCGTGTTTGTAAGGCATAATGATGGCTCCTTTGCAAAACATATTAGTTATCGTTCATATGAATATATTATCATATGTTGAAACTATGTCAACCTTTTTTTCACATTTATTTTGATTTTCATTCACAGCTTCAACACATTTTCCCCTTAAAGTTGGATGTGTCAAATGTAACGGCGCCCATTTGAAAACATGAAAGTGAAACAGAAAGGCGGAGTATTTTATGGAAGAAAACATCAATAAAGAAGAAATGATCGAAGAAATAAAGGAAACGGTGCCGGAGTATCAACCGGTAAAGAAAAACAGAAAGAATCTGGTTAAGAACATTGTCATCGCAAGCTTGTCCGTGCTTCTCGCTGCATCAGTAGCGTGCAATATCGTACAGGCAGTACGCCGGGGAGGGATGCATCAGGCGATGCGCGAACAGAGAATCGAGCAGTGTCAGCCGGGCGGCAATATGCAGCAGGGCCAGATGCCAAACGGCAATATGCAGCAGGGTCAGATGCCGGATGGCAACGCACAGCAAGGCCAGATGCCAAACGGCCAGGCGCCGAATGGCCAGGCACCGGATAACAATGTGCAGAACAATAAGAAACAGAATTCAGATGACAAGTCTTCAGAAAACAAGAGTGATGATAACTCTAAAGCAGATGAGGACGAGGAATCAGACTTATAAAACTCAACACTTAATTCTTCTTCGGGGGCTGCAGCACTTTCAAAGTGCAGCAGCCTTTTTCTTATCGCGTCAGCCGCCAGCAAAAACAAATCTGTGTTATAATATGTGCAATTATGAAAAATGTGATGGGAGGCGGCTTACGAGATGGCTGTTGATTACAAAGAACAAGTGACGATGAATCCCTCGGGATTTGTGCTGCTCGCGGACTATGTGCCGGGCATCATTCAGGAGATCCGTTATCATTCTACCTACAACTTTGTCGGAGAGCGTATAGAGGGGTATGAAGAACCCTGCGCGATTCTGACGCAGGAAGCGGCGCGGGCGCTGAAGCAAGCCGCCAATGAATTAAATGTGCAGGGATACCGACTGAAGGTTTTTGATGCCTATCGTCCGGCGTGTGCGGTGCGCCATTTTGTCCTGTGGGGGATCGAGGATTTGGACCTGCGCATGAAGCCTTTCTTCTATCCTGACCTTGAGAAGCAGGAGTTATTTGAAAAAGGCTATATTGCCAAAGAATCGAGCCACAGCCGGGGCAGTACGGTCGATGTGACGCTCCTAGACATGGCGACAGGCAAAGAGCTCGATATGGGCAGTCCGTTCGATTTCTTTGGTGAGGTCTCCCACCCGGATTACCACGGCATCACCGAAGAGCAGTACGCGAACCGGATGATATTGCAGAGGGTGATGATGCGCAGCGGCTTTGAGCCGATCGACTGTGAGTGGTGGCATTTCACCCTGAAAAATGAGCCGTACCCGGACACCTATTTTGAGTTCCCGGTGTCCTCTGCTTATTTGAGACGATAACAAAGAGCCGTAGACCCGATCAGGTTTACGGCTTTCTTAGTCTTGCGATCCTCTTCGCAGTGTACTGTTCGATCTGTTTCCAGAGCCTCCACAACTGCCTCTTGTGTGTGCAGAGTTTTTCTGTGCAGTTTTCACAGCGCAGGTATTCATTCGTCTGTTCCGAGAATCTCTCCGGATGTCTGAAAAATGTGATCTCCCAGCGCAGCATCAGGGCAATGGATAACGCCAGCAGACTCCACGTATAGTATTTTCTGACGAAAAAGAGCGGTGTGAACATCATCGCATAGTCCCAGTTGTAGATCCGGCAGGAACTGCAGCATTTGTTTTTCAGAAGCCAGGTCTGGAAGGGACAGAAAAACAGAATACAGATGATATCGCAGATAGAATAGGCGCTGCACAACAGGATCATAATCTCATCGTCAAAGATGCCGGCCATGTGGAGTGCGCCGAAAATGCCGTTGAAGATAATCCAGATCAGGGCTACGAGAAAAGTCGCATGGTTTTCCGGAATATTAATGTCAGTGTTTCCTGATTTGATGTAATTGCGTGCGAATTGTTTCTGGCATCCCGGACTCTCATATCGGGAAGGAAAGAAGCGGAAAATCATTTCAATTACAAATACCAGCCAGACAAGGATCAGGATTCCCGGATATTTTTCTATTTCAGCTGTCAGACCGTCGCCTAATCCCAGACGGAACCGAATATACCAGATGACCAGAAGTATGAACAGAACAGAGCGGTATACCAGCCTGATATAGTGCAGCAGGCTGACAATGGTGAGTTTTGGGGTTCTGCGCTGACGCTTTGTTGTCATATGGACAGTCTCCTGTTTTGCTTCCGCCTATCATAACTATAACAGATTGATCAGAAAACAGCCATCGTAAAAAAGAACCGCGGAATGATCCGCGGTTCTTTATATCGAGCAGGGGCTGAGAGAATCGAACTCCCACTAATGGTTTTGGAGACCACTGTCATACCACTTGACCAAGCCCCTGTGCTGGATTTACAGCCTAATTAGATTATCACAGCACTGAGCGGTGTGTCAAGATTTTCCGAAACATTGCAAAAGAACCCAAAACTACATATAATAATGAGAAGGTATGATTTTAATGATGGTGTATAAGGGGAAATAGCGGCGAAAAGGACGCCAAGCAATATGGATAACAGAAACGACAGAGACGATAAAGACCGCAGAAATAAAAGGCGGCAGTACGGGTATATACTCGTCATGGCACTCCTTATTTCCTGGCTTGCGATGACGCTGATCTCGCAGGTGGGCAAGGGGTCCAATGAGGAGATCTCCTATAATAAATTCCTGAACATGGTGGAGCGGGGAGAAGTCGAAAAGGTCAAGATCGGCTCAGAGAAGTTAACGATCTACCCGAAGAAGACGAACGAGGACAATGCCTCCATCTCACAGCTCGTCAATCAGGATAAAACCTATACTACAGGTGTGGTCGATGACCCGGATCTGAAGAAGACGCTGTACGATGCAGGCGTAGAGTTTGAAAAAGAGATCCCGAACACCGGTATGGATCTGTTCTGGAGCATTTTCCTGAATTTCGTCCTGCCGTTCATGATCATCTGGATTCTGCTGACTGTGGTGATGCGACGTATTTCCAAGAGCAGCGGCGGCGGATTCGGCGGGCTGATGGGTGTCGGTAAGAGCAATGCCAAGGTCTATATGGAGAAAAAGACCGGCGTGACATTTGCTGATGTCGCCGGTGAAGAAGAGGCTAAGGAATCACTTCAGGAAGTGGTCGATTTTCTGCACAATCCGCAGAAATACACGAGTGTTGGCGCGAAGCTTCCGCGCGGCGCCCTGCTTGTGGGACCTCCCGGAACAGGTAAGACACTGCTCGCCAAGGCGGTTGCCGGTGAGGCGGGTGTACCGTTCTTCTCGCTTTCGGGCTCCGCCTTTGTTGAAATGTATGTCGGCGTTGGCGCATCGCGTGTGCGTGATCTGTTCAAGCAGGCACAGGCGGTTGCCCCGTGTATCGTCTTTATCGATGAGATCGACGCGATCGGTAAGAGCCGTGACAACGCACTGGGCAGCAATGATGAACGCGAGCAGACACTCAACCAGCTGTTGGCTGAAATGGACGGATTTGACACGGAGAAAGGACTTCTCATTCTGGCGGCGACGAACCGGCCGGAAGTTTTGGATCCGGCATTGCTCCGTCCGGGCCGCTTTGACAGACGAATTGTTGTCGAGCGTCCTGATCTGAAAGGCCGTATCGGCATTCTCAAGGTCCACGCAAAAGATGTGCATCTGGACGAGACAGTTGATCTGGAGGAGATCGCGCTTGCCACGAGCGGTGCGGTCGGATCAGACCTCGCCAATATGATCAACGAGGCGGCGATCGCGGCTGTTAAACACGGACGCAACGCCGTGTCCCAGCAGGATCTGTTTGAAGCGGTTGAAGTCGTTCTTGTCGGTAAAGAAAAGAAAGACCGCATTATGAGTCAGGAAGAG
>JAFWDW010000066.1 GCA_017515965.1 Lachnospiraceae bacterium | reverse complement strand
TGCGTTCTGTGCCTCTCTTCCTCTTCCATCCTCTTGATCTCCTGGGTGGAGAGCATGGCATAGGCACTGGTTTCTCCGGACGGCATTCTTATGAAAGTCCCGTTCGGATCTAAGAGCGAATGCTTCAGGTCGAGGATCATCTCGTCCACATCCTGATAGCGGTCCTCCGGATTCTTCTGGGTAGCCTTCAGAATAATCTGCTCAAGGCTTCGCGGCAGTCTGACATGCTGTGACGGCGGGACCATCTCCTCGCGGATATGCTTTAAGGCCACTGTCACAACACTGTCACCGTCAAACGGAACATGGCCGGTGATCATCTCGTACATGGTGATACCCATCGAATAGATGTCACTGCGGATATCGCTGATACCGCGTCGTGCCTGTTCAGGTGCCGTGTAGTGGACTGATCCCATCATGCTGGTAGTCGTGGTCTGGCTGGATGTCGCACGGGCGATACCGAAGTCAGTCACTTTCACTTTGCCGTCTTTGGAGATAATGATATTCTGGGGTTTGATATCGCGGTGAATGATATTCTTCTGATGCGCTGCCTGAATACCGGAGCATACCTGGATACTGACGCTGATCGCTTCCTTCCACGACAGGCGTCCCTTCTTTGAAATGTATTCCTTGAGCGTAATGCCGTCGACAAGCTCCATGACCATATACCACAGGCCTTATAGACACCGACGTCATAGACATTGACAACGTTCGGATGCATCAGCCCGGCGGCCGCACGGGCCTCCGACTGGAACTTCTGAACAAAGCTGTTGTCCTCGCGGAATTCTTTTTTTAATACTTTGACTGCAACCGGACGGTTCAGTTTGTGATCCACGGCGCGATAGACATCGGCCATACCCCCACGGCCGATGCGCTCCTGGATCTCATACCGGTTGTTCAGTCTCACCCCACTGCGAATCATAAGCTTCTCTCCTCATCTGACAGCGGTTTGGCCAATACGATTCCGATATTGTCCTTGCCTCCGTTTAAATTCGCCTGATCGATCAACCCCTGCACTGCTTCGGGCAGATCGCGGCTCCCCCTGATAATACGGAAGACATCTTCGTCCTCCACCATATTGCTGAGTCCGTCCGTGCACATCAGAATGATGTCTCCCTCCACGATACGGTACTCGAAAAAGTCTATCTCAACATCAAGCTTCGCGCCGATGGCACGCGTGATGATGTTCTTATCCGGATGATGTTTCGCCTCGTCTTCATTGATACCGCCGAGACGCACCATCTCTTCGACAAGCGAGTGGTCTTTGGACAGCTGCTTGATCTCATCACCGATCACATACAGACGGCTGTCTCCGACGTTGGCAAAATACAGAGTATGTTCGATCACAGTCGCGACGACAAGTGTCGTCCCCATGCCTTCAAGGTTGACATCACTCGCTGCCAGCTCGATGATCTCGGTGTTTGCCTTCGAGATGGCTTCCTCAAACATGGCCTGAGGTCCGGATACGGTCGACTGTTTCAGCGACTCGACAACTGATTCAGTCGTATATTTTGACGCAAAGTCACCCGCCTTGTGACCGCCCATTCCGTCAGCCACAATTAAAAGATTCGGAATATTGCCAATCGGCTGGTCCGTCGCAAAGACGTAGTCCTGATTGACTTCGCGCTTTCTTCCTATGTCAGTTTTGCTGAAATACTCCATGGAAAATACTTTACACTCCCTGTCTTCTGCGAAGCTGGCCACAGGCGCCGTCGATATCGGCGCCCATTTCCCTTCTTATAGTACCATTTATTCCGCTTTTTTCAAGTTTTTTTTGAAACTCGAGGACATGTCCGCGCTCAGGTCTGCGGGCTTTACTCGTGCGTACCGGATTGACCGGAATCAGATTGACATGCGCACTTCTCCCCTTCAGTAACTGGGCCAGTTCCCTGACATCCTCATCAGTGTCATTGACACCTGCCACGAGCGCATACTCAAATGTCTCCCGGCGGCCTGTTGCCTCCCTGTAATCATCGCAGGCCCGCATGACCTCATCAAGGTGATAACGTCTGGCGATCGGCATCAGTTTTTCACGCTTTTCCTGCGTCGGTGCGTGCAGGGACAGAGCCAGCGTGATCGGCATTTTCTCCTCGGCAAGCCGGTAGATCCCCGGCACAATCCCGCATGTGGAAAGTGTGATATTTCTCATGCTCATATTCTGGCCGTAGGGGTCTGCGAGCAGGCGGATAAAGCCGATCACTTCCTCCGTGTTGTCCAGCGGCTCGCCGGTACCCATAATCACAGCATTGGAAACCGGTTCACCGGTCAAACGCTGCGTCTCATAGACCTGAGCCAGAATCTCTCCCCGCATCAGATCGCGGACTTTTCCGCCGATCGTCGAGGCACAGAATGTGCATCCCATCGAGCATCCCGCCTGCGATGAAACACAAACGGAATTGCCGTGATGATACGGCATAAAAACTGTCTCGATACACTGCCCGTCGCGCAGCCGGTACAGGAACTTGTTGGTTCCGTCTGTCTCGGAGACCTGACGTTGCACCATGGCAAGCGGCGCCGCATCATAATCTTTTGCCAACTTGGCACGCAGTGATTTGGACAGATTCGTCATTGCATCAAATGACGTGACCTGCTTACCGTGCACCCAGGAAAAGACCTGTCCCGCTCTGTAAGCGGGTTCGCCGTGGTCTGCCATCCATTTTTTAAGTTCCGGCAGGCCCTGATCCTGAATGAGAGGTTTGAATTGTCTGTTTATGTCTTCTGTCATATCAAGTTCCATGATTCAGTCTTTTTGCAGCAATGCCATGAAAAAACCATCGGAATTGCTGCCCGGGAATAATTGCTGCTTTTCCAAAAGATGCCATTGCGTATGCTTTTCGAGCAGCCGATCCACCTGCCGGTCGTTCTCATCACGGCAGACAGTGCAGGTCGAGTAGACCAGATAACCGCCCGGTTTGACATAGCGCACTGCATTTTCGAGGATAGCGCGCTGGAGTCTGGCCAACTCTCCGATATCCTCTTTTTTAAGGCGCAGCTTGATATCCGGTTTGTGTCCGATGACGCCGAGTCCGCTGCATGGCACATCAGCCAGGACCACGTCCCACCGGCTCTCCCAATCCGGATTAAACTCGGTTGCGTCCGCTGCCAGAAAATCGATGTTGGACAGACCGAGACGCTCGGCATTCTCGCGCATGACAGGAATCTTATTCTCGTGCAGGTCACAGGCCAGAACATATCCCGCGCGCTCCGCCAGCTGGGTGGCTTTCCCGCCCGGAGCCGCGCACAGATCCAGCACCTGATCGTTCTCTTTTACCGGAGCAAGTTCACCGGCCGTCATGGAGCCACTGTCCTGAATATAGAAAAGACCTTCCGCATAGCCGGGCATCTCCCGGATGGAGCGATCAGCCGTAAACGTGACACCGATTGCTCCGGAGAGCGGGTCACAGGAAATGCCTTCTTTCCGCCATCGGGTGATCAATTCATCCCGCGTTGTCCGGGTCCGGTTTACCCGTGCAGTCAGGGCGCGGTCAGAATCATCTTGCAAATCTGCCAGGATCTGCTCTGTCTTTTCCGTACCGTAATCAGCAGTCCAGAGTTCTCTGATCCATTGCGGGACCGGAACAGCCGGCAGCTGTATCCCTTTTTCCTTCTCCCGTGCGATGCGGCGCAGCACACCGTTGACAAACCCGGCCAGGCCCTTAGGCGCGCGCAGCTTCGACAGCTCCACTGCCTCATTGACAACGGCGCGCTCCGGTATCTGATCCATAAAGTAGAGACTGTATACGCTCATGCGCAGGATATCGCGCACGGCAGGTTTCATTTTGCAGGCAGGGAGACTGGCCGTCTGATCGATCAGCTCGTCGATCCCGATCTGGTACTCGACCGTGCCTTTCGACAGACGTGTTATCAGACGTCTCTGCTGATTTGTCCACTCCCGTGCAGACAGGATCCGATCGATCCCCTCATCGAGAAAACCACTCTCTTCATGAACAAAAAGAAGGATGGACAGCACGCCATCCCTCTCATTTTTAACATGAATGATCATCTTATCTCCTGCGTCCGCCTGTAATCATCAGGATTCTGAACAGCTGCATGATCGCAACCGCCGCCGAAGCGACATAGGTCATAGCCGCAGCATTCAGCACCTGTCTGACGCCGGCCAGTTCCTCCTGATCCATCATGCCGCTGTCAGCAAGGACTCTGACCGCACGGTTCGATGCATTGAACTCGACCGGCAGCAAGGCGATGGTCAAAAGCACCGCGAGTGCGAAAAGGCCGATACCGATATTTAAAACGGTCTGTCCCGCGGAAGATCTCATAAACAGGCCTACGATAATGAGCGGCCAGGAAATCATCGACCCAATCCGGGCTGTCGGTGAAAGCGTGTTGACAAACTTCAGCGGAATATAACCCTCCGCGTGCTGCATCGCATGGCCGCACTCGTGTGCCGCCACACCGATCGCCGCAATCGAGTTGGACTCATCTGTGGAATCAGACAGATGCAGCACCTGCTGCATCGGCGAGTAATTGTCTGTCAGAGACCCCTGAATATGCTCAATGCGCACACTTGTAAGGCCTGCTCCCGCCAAAATCTGCTGTGCTGCCGTGCGTCCGGTCAGCCCGCTTCTCGATAACACTTTTCCGTATTTTGCATAAGTGGAACGGAGTTTTGACGATGCCATCATCGTGATGAGCATACCGATAATCAGAATCCCGTAACCGTATCCGTAAAAGAATCCCATTTTTATCCCCCTTTCAACCGAGTGCCTCTCCCGCTTGTGCCGGCTTGCCGCGCAGGTATTCATCTGCAGTCATACTGCGCTTTCCGGCGGGCTGGAGTTCTGTGATTTCAATCCATCCTTTTCCTCCCGTGCGGACAAACAGCCTGCCCTTTTCAGCGGCTATTCCGCCCGGGCTGATCTTTTTCTTTTCTTTCGGCGCTCCTCCGAGAGCGGCCTTTTTGATCTTCAGCATCTTATCACCCCGGAAGGTGTAAGCACCGGGCCACGGCGACAGTCCGCGGATCAGCCTCTCGATTTCGGCTGCCGGCTTCGACCAGTCGATCCGGCCCATCTTCTTATCGAGCATCTTCGCGTACGGAGTCGTCATCTTGCCCTGCGGAACCGGCTTGATCGTACCGGCTTCCAGCTGCGCCAATGTCTCCACACAGAGAGCAGCCCCGTCCTGTGCCAGCTTGTCAAACAGGCTCCCGCCTGTCTCATCCGGCTCGATCACAATTTCCTTCTGCAGGAGCATATCGC
>JAFWDW010000009.1 GCA_017515965.1 Lachnospiraceae bacterium | reverse complement strand
TGGGGCATTCCCGTTTGGGTTATGGAACCGCTGCGCGGAGGAAGCCTCGCCAATCTTGCGCCGGTGCATGAGGACATTTTAAGGTGCCTCAGGCCTGATGAGAAGATCCCTGCCTGGGCGTTCAGATTCCTTTTCGGAATCCCGGGCGTGACGATGATCCTCTCCGGTATGTCCAATGAGGAGCAGATGCTCGATAACCTTGAGACATTTAAGGAGGAGAGAAAACTCAACGAGGAGGAAACGCAGGCACTCCTTCAGATCGCTCAGCAGATGATCGAGGCTAAGACTGTGCCCTGTACGGCGTGCCATTACTGCACAAGCCATTGCCCGCAGGAACTTGACATTCCGATGCTCATTTCCCTGTACAATGACCACAAGTACTCGGGCGGCGGGTTCAGGGCGCCGATGGTGGTCGGAACGCTCGAAGAAGATAAGAAGCCTTCCGCCTGCCTGCATTGCCGCAGTTGCGAGGAAGTCTGCCCGCAGCAGATCAAAATCTCAGAGGTGATGGAAGAGTTTGCTGATATGCTGGCTAAAAAATCCGAGTAAGCACTTGAGCTTGCGGGATGCTTTTCAATTGTTGAAAAAGTTTTAAATGACTGTGTTTACAGGAGGAGAGAACATGAAAAAAGGACTCAGTGCACTGTTGGCTCTTGTATTGATCATGGGCCTGCTTGCCGGCTGCGGTTCAAAGGAAGAGGAAACCGTAAAGAAAGAGGAGAGCAAGGAAGGCATCGATTATATGGTGCTGGTCAACAAACTGAATCCTCTGCCCGACGACTGGGAGGACAAAGTAGAGACCGTGCACATGACCAATACGGTGGGTGATGATGTCGAGGTGGAGAAGAAAGCCTATGACGCGTATCTGAAACTCAAAGAAGACCTTGAAAAGGAAGATGTCCATGTAGATCTGGATTCAGCCCGCAGAACGGTCGAAGCTCAGCAGGAGATCTGGGACGATTTCACGGAGCAATACGGAGAGGCATACACCAAAAAGACGGTTGCCCAGCCCGGTTATTCCGAGCATCACACGGGTCTTGCACTGGATCTGTATCTGATCATTGACGGGAAGGATGTCGTTGAGAACGAAGATATGATCCAGTACCCGGAAATCTGGGAGAAGATCCATGCCAAACTTGCTGACTATGGCTTTATTCTGCGCTATCTGAAGGGCAAAGAGCATATCACAGGCTACGGTTATGAGCCTTGGCACATCCGCTATGTCGATGATCCGGCGGTCGCAAAAGAGATTACGGACAAAGGCGATACGCTTGAAGTGTATCTCGGCGCTGTCAAGGATACCGACCCCGAGATCGATTACGGAAAGTCTGAACTCTACACAGAAGAGGAACTGGATGAAGCAATGGTACAGGTCAAATGCCAGTTTGCCTCCTGGGAGGGATGTGAGCTTCAGGCGTTAAGATATGCAGGCGATGAGTTCAACACGGAAGAGAACATCAAGTGGCTGAACGAAAGCGCCGAGGATAAGACTTACTCGAAAGTCATCAAGATTACCAGCGATTTCCACACTCCAAAGAGCGGATACGGTTCCTTCGAAAAGGATTATGATTATCTGGATTATGAGTGGTGGCTCGGCTGCGATGAGGAGGGAAGCTGGGATATCGTGCAGATGGGATATAATTAATGAACCGGCTGCAAGCCAATCTATGTCTGCTCTGCACGACGCTTGTATTGACAAAGAAGCGTAGAAAAGACGAGCCGGAAGCGGCTTAAAACTAGCGATGAAAAGAACGACTTTATGTTATCTGCGAAGAGCTGATGAATGGTTGATGCTCTACCGCAATAAGAAACCACACGATCCGAATGCGGGCAAGTGGATCGGGATCGGCGGCCGGATCGAGCTGGGCGAGACGCCCGATGCCTGCATTAGGCGGGAAGTGTTCGAGGAGACAGGTATCGAATTGAGATCGGCACATTTTCACGGAGTGATCCGTTTCAGATCTGATGCCTGGGAAGATGAGGATATGTATCTTTACTCCTCGGATGATTTTGAGACATATGACGGACTCGCCCTCTGTGATGAGGGTGAGCTCGCCTGGATAAAAGAAAAGGAGCTGTTCGACCTTCCGATGTGGGAGGGCGACCGGCTCTTTCTGCGTCAGATCGCAGAGGGCGGGGATCAGATCTCGATGACTCTAAGCTATGAGGGAGACAAGCTGGTCTCAGCTTCAGATTCTTTCTCTTGAAAGATGGTTCGAAAATCGATAGAATAGTCCTAACGAAATCAACCGGATGAGCAAACCGGTAAGGAAAGGCAGGAGTTTGTAAATGAGTCGTCCCTATGATGTATTGGTGATCGGCGGGGGTGTTTCCGGTATGAATGCCGCGATCGCAGCTGCCCGAAAGGGAGTGGATGTCATTTTGCTGGAGGCAGGTGATCACATCGGCGGTCAGCTTCTGACGGCTGATAACGGTAATTACTATGTGACAAATGAACAGGTCGGGCCGGAAAACTATTACGATGCTGACCCGGCTGTATTAAAAGAAGTCCTGGGGAATCTTCCGGGACCGGCTCTTCAGACCTGGCTTGAAGAGATCGGCCTTGCCTTAAAATCCGACGACGGAAGGATCTGTCCTGCCAGCGAGCAGGCGGTCGATGTGCGCGATGCGCTGCGTCTGCAGCTCAACAGCCGTTTTGTCCGCGTGGAGACTTATCAAAAAGTCATTTCAATAAACAAGACAGAGGACGGTCTGTTTGAAGTCGTGGGCATCAAGGCAACCTTCTATGCAAAAAAGGTAGTTCTGGCTGCCGGGTCAAAATCGCTTGAGACCGGTATGGACGGCTCCGGGTGCCGGCTGGCAGAGGAGCTCGGCATGGAAGTGAAAAAACCGCTTCCTGCTCTGACTTCATTGCGTCTGTTTGCCTCATGCAGCGGCGACTGGGATGGGGTGAGTTGTGACGGTGAGATCAGACTCTTTGTCAATGGCGATAAAGTGTGTGCATCCACCGGAAGTCTGCAGTTCAGTGCCAGCGGGGTGAGCGGCACACCGGCGATGAATGTGAGCCGGTATGTGTCCAGGGCACTTGATGAGGGAAAAGAAGTAAAAGCAGAGCTCTCATTTCTTCCGGGCATGACGGTGGATGAGGCTTTTGAATTTTTGATGAAGCGCTTTGAACGCGTGAAGGATTATCTTGCGCGTGAGTATCTGATCGGTTTGATTCCGAAGAAACTAGCCCGCAGTCTCATCAGACAGGCCGGGATCCGCCATAGCAAACCGATCCATTATCTGAGAGAAGAGGATGTCAGAAGACTGGCGGAGGTCATGACAGCACTCCCGGCAGAAGTGACCGGCCACGGTAACTTCAGGCAGGCACAGGTCTGTACGGGCGGCGTCGTCACTTCCGAGGTTGTTCCTGAGACGCTTGAGAGCCGCAAGGTTCCGGGCCTGTATCTGGCCGGAGAGTTGCTCGATGTCGACGGAATGTGCGGCGGCTACAACCTGCAGTGGGCATTTTCCAGCGGTTATACAGCCGGTGCATCCGCAGTGGAGAGTTTGGAGAGAGGAGAGAAGAATGAGTAATTATATTTTAGGAATTGATATCGGCGGGACGACCGCCAAACTGGGTCTGTTCAGTGAGGAGCATTTCCCCGAGATCATCGTAAAACGTTCTGTTAAGACAAGACCCGATGACGGCGGAAAATACATTCTGCCTGACATTGCAGAGGGCATCAAGCAGCTTTTTGAAGATGAGGGGATCGATAAGTCGCAGATCGACGGGATCGGCGTCGGTGTTCCCGGACCGGTCATCATCGGCGACAGACCCGGCCAGACACTGGTCAATAAATGTGTCAATCTGGGATGGGGCGTCAAGGATGTCGCCTCTGAACTGTCAGAGCTGACCGGCATTGAAAAAGTCGTTGTGGAAAACGACGCGAATGCGGCAGCGCTCGGTGAGATCATCTGCGGCTCTGTCCGTGACATGGCTGAGAAGATCGGAACCTACCGCAAGGTCACGGAAGTTCTGGTAACGATCGGAACCGGTATCGGCGGCGGTATTGTGCGCGACGGCCAGATCATCCGCGGCGTCTTCGGATGCGCCGGAGAGATCGGTCATATCAAAATCGCGCCGCAGCATCCGCTTCTGGCAAAGCTGCGCGCAGCGGGCGCTGACATCAACACATTCGATGATTATGAGTATTTTGCCTCGGCAACCGGTATTATCCGCTTCGCGCGCGAGGGCGCCAAGTTTTTTGAGAGCAGCCTGAGAGACTGCGAAAATATGGGAGCCCGCGAGGTGTTTGAGGCGGCCAGGGAAGGCGATGCGCTGGCTCTGGAGGTCAGAGACTTCTTCTATGACACATTCGGCATGGGTCTTGCGGCTGTGGCCAGCACGCTCGATCCCGATGTCTTTACCATCGGCGGCGGCGTCTCCGGCGAGGGACCGCTCCTGCTCGGCGGAATCAGAGAGTCCTACAGACGCTACGCGTTCCACGCTTCAACCGAGACGGAATTCAGACTGGCCGCGCTCGGCAACGACGCGGGCATGATCGGCGCAGCCGTTCCGTTCTATATGTAAATCCTGTAAACAAACCAAATATAGAAAAAGAAGCTGCCGCACTGTTATCAGTGCGGCAGCTTCCTGTTAAATAAAGAAAACACTAACCAATCAGGTGGCAGATTGTTTTAGCAGTTGACGATCGCCTCTTCTGTCTCCTTGTCGAAGATGTGCAGACGGTCTGTGTTGATGATCATCTCAACTTCATCGCCTGTGTGTGCGGGACACGGTGACGGAACCTTCGCGATCAGCTTGTCATCGCCGTAAGCGAGATACAGAAGTGTCTCGGATCCCATCATTTCGTCGAGATCGACAATCG
>JAFWDW010000065.1 GCA_017515965.1 Lachnospiraceae bacterium | reverse complement strand
GATTTTCGCCCTTCCGGAACTGACTGCTGCACGGCCATCATTATACTCGGCAAACTGCTGATCATACTGTGCTTTGGCCTGATTATACTTACTTCTCTCCGCGGCCACCTGAGCCTGCATAGAGGCTGCTTTGGCCTGTGCCTGTGCCGCCGCATCCCCGGTCATTGAGCCGGACGCAATGGCATTTGCCACATCCTGCGCATATTTATTGGCTGCCTGCTCCTGCGAGGCCAGTGTCGCCGCCGTAGAATCAAGCTGCTGCTTTGTCTCAGCCAGCTGATCCTTCATCTGGTCGAGCTTTTCTTCCCGCGCATCAAGATCGCGCTCAGAGTTTTCCAACTGGCTGACAGTGGCATCAAGCTCTGCTCTGGCCGCTTCCAGTTTCTCCTTCTCGCCGCCAAGCTGTTTCTGTATCTCCGCCTTTTTGGCTTCCACCTGTGCCTTTGCCGCATCCAGCTGAGCCTGGGCTTCACCCTTCAGACGATCCGCACGCGCCTGGGCGGTCGCCTGTGTCGTATCCTCCCAGGTACTTCTTTTCTTATCCATGTATTTTTCGTATGCATCAGAGAGAATCATGGAATCGTTGTCCAGCTTGACGTACATCTCAGGATAGGCATCTGCTGTGTACGCCTTTTTGGGCATATAGATAAAACCGGTCACGGTGCCGTTGCCGATCGAAGTCGTCCCCCGCTCAAAATTCGTATACAGAGGGGATTGCGCAAAGCCTGTGATCTTAAACTCTTTGCCGGTAAAGGCAGCGAGCGTTTCCTCTTTGTTCTCGTCGGAAAGAGTGATCGTATCACCAATCTTGAAGCCCTCATGGAACCGGGCGTCCATCAGGCATTCGTTCTCTTTTTTCGGAAGTTTGCCTTTCTTGAGCTTGACCTTATTCACTTTTGTTGTCAGGGAATGTGTCTTATAGACCAGCAGGTCGCCCTTGGGATTATTGATCAGAACATCTTCCTGGTAGGCTCCCTGCGCTGCGCGGACATCTTTTTGCTCCTGCAGGGCTTTCTCTGTGTCCGCGTCCCACCCGATTGTGGAAATCAGTTTGTAATCATAGAACCGGGCTTTCTGATAATACCGGTTCATGGAATTGACAAGCACCGGAGATGTGATGCGCAGGCCCGAAAAGAACCCGACACCGAGCGCGATGATCGCAAAAATCGCAAAATGTCTCCCGAAGGTCCTTTTGACCTCCCGGATGGTCATCAGATTAAGCACCGGTCTTCTGCGGCGCTTTCTGGCTTTCTTTGACTCTTTAGCCTTCTGGGGTTCTTCGGTCTCCTGAGTCTCCTCAGTCTCAGCCTGTTCAGTTTCCTGAGTCTCTTCAGACTTGACCTGCTCCTCAGTCTCCTGAATTTCGTCCGTCTCCCGGATCTGCTCAGTTTCCTGAGACTCTTCCGCTTCTTGGATCTGTTCAGTTTCCTGAGTCTCTTCCGTCTCAGAGGCCAGCTCAGTCATGTTGTCTTTCTTCTCTTCGCTCATGCAGTATTACCATTCGATTTCGTCGATGCTCTTGCGCTTTTTATTATAGTATCTGCGGTTGACCTGACCGTTCTTAATGCGGATAACACGATCAGCCATCCCCGTGATTGCCTGGTTATGGGTGATCAGGATGACAGTCATCCCTGTCGCTTTACATGTGTCGTATAAGAGACTCAAAATGGCCTTGCCTGTCTCATAGTCAAGCGCACCGGTCGGTTCATCACAGAGCAGAAGCTTTGGATTTTTAACGAGCGCACGCGCTATCGCCACGCGCTGCTGCTCTCCGCCGGAAAGCTGTGCCGGGAAGTGTTTCATCCTGTCTTCCAGTCCGACAGCCTTCAAAACCTTTTTCGGTGACAGTGCGTCGTCTACGAGTTGTGCTGCCAGCTCGACGTTTTCCAGAGCGGTCAGATTCTGTACCAGATTATAAAACTGGAAGACGAACCCGATGTCAAAACGCCGGTAACCCGTCAGCTGACGGTTGCTGTATGCCGACACCTCATCTCCATCCAGCATCACGGTCCCCTCGGTCGCACGGTCCATACCGCCCAGAATGTTCAGGATCGTTGTCTTGCCTGCGCCGGAAGGACCGACGATCACGCAGAATTCGCCTTTTTTGACAAAGAAATCTGCGCCGTCCAGAGCCGGAATCTCGACAGAACCGTTCTTATAGACTTTCTTCACATTTTTAAATTCTACGAATTGATCGTTTGCCATACGATGCCCTCTTTAAACGTTAAATCTGAACAACACCACATCGCCGTCCTGCATGACGTATTCCTTGCCCTCCTGGCGGACAAGCCCCTTTTCTTTGGCTGCCGTCATCGAGCCGTTTTCGATCAGCTCATCATAACTGATAACCTCTGCCTTAATGAAACCGCGTTCAAAATCTGTATGGATCTTGCCTGCTGCCTGCGGCGCCTTAGTGCCTTTCTTGATCGTCCAGGCGCGGACTTCCGGCTCGCCTGCAGTCAGATAACTCATCAGTCCCAGCAGCCGGTAGCTCGCCTTGATCAGTTTATCGAGACCTGCCTCCGAGAGGCCGAGGTCCTCAAGGAACATATCCTTCTCATCATCGTCAAGCTCCGCGATCTCCTGCTCGATCTGCGCACAGATCACAAAAACCTCGCAGCCGTTTTCCGCCGCATACTCTCGGACAGCGGCAACGCCCGGATTGGATGCCCCGTCATCAGCCAGATCATCTTCATCCACGTTGGCGGCAAAGATCACAGGCTTGGCTGTCAGCAGGGTATAGGTCTTAAAGAGCGCTTCTTCCTCATCGTTGGAACACTCAAAATCTTTCGCCAGTCTTTCTTCTTCCAGAAATGCCTTGATGCGCTTTAACAGGTCCAGCTCCTTAGCTGCTTTCTTGTCATTTTTCGCAGTGCGCACCGTTTTTGCGATACGGCGCTCGATCACTTCCAGATCCGCAAATATCAGTTCGAGATTGATCGTCTCGATATCGCGCAGGGGATCGATACTCCCGTCGACATGCACGATGTTGTCATTTTCAAAGCAGCGCACCACATGAACGATCGCGTCTACTTCCCGGATGTTCGCAAGAAACTGGTTGCCGAGGCCCTCGCCTTTGGAGGCGCCTTTAACCAGACCGGCGATATCGACAAACTCAATAACAGCCGGCACGATCTTTTTCGTATTATACATCTTAGCGAGCACATCCAGACGCTCATCCGGCACCGGGACTACTCCGATATTGGGGTCGATCGTACAGAAAGGATAATTTGCAGACTCGGCTCCCGCTTTCGTCAGCGAATTAAACAGTGTGCTTTTTCCGACATTCGGGAGTCCGATAATTCCTAATTTCATTGATATTCCCATCTCCTTATAACTTGATAGAGGTTATATTATACCGCATGAAGACGCGCTTGTCAGTCCCGCGACTCGACCACCAGCAAATGGCCGCTCTCAAACGAGATCCTGACTTCATCCTCTTCGAACTGATTGCTGACGCCCAGACTGTCGCTTCCAAAAAGGATCGCGTCTTTGAGCGGGTACTCCGCTCCTTCGATCGTCAGTCCTGCTACTTGCCCGCCGATTGCAAAGAGAGAAAAGTACTTGCCGTAGGCCTTCTCCCTCTCAAGGACGATCTCCTTATTTCCTGTGCATACCATTAGCGCGCGGCTGTATTCATCGACCAGATACGCATGCACGCCGGCATCGGCCGCCTGACGTAAAATCTGGATATTACCGATGGTGTGATCGAGCCTTCCGCCTGTCATACCGATCAAATGGATCGGGTCACATCCGGCCTCTATCGCGATCTGCAGTGCCTCCTCCGAATCAGTCACATCTTTGTGCACCGGCAGCGGATGCTTGAGAGCCTGCTCCTTGCGCTCAGCCCAGTCGATCATCTCCGGATCCGCACTGTCGTCATCACTGACAAACAGATCCGGACACCAGTTGTTCTCAAAGAAAAAAGATATGCCCTTGTCACAGGCGATGGTCATCGGAGAAGGGATCTCTTCGACATATTTTTTTGCCCACTCCATATCGAGCGAACCTCCGCCTACTATGACGCACGGGCCGGAACTGATCCTCATCCCATCCTCCTTAAAAATGCCTCCGCATTGGATTGAACATCATCTTTAAAAACAGCCGAGCCTGCTACGATCACGTTGGCACCGGCCTCAATCGCCTGACCCACATTGTCGAGCTTGATCCCTCCGTCAACCTGAAGATCTCGTTCCAAATGATGCTCATTCATATAATCTCTGATCAGCTTGATCTTCTCGAAGGTGCCGTCCACGATTCCCTGACCGCCGAATCCGGGATGTACACCCATGACCAGAATCATGTCGACTGCTTCGACAAACGGGAAAACCGCTTCGACAT
>JAFWDW010000008.1 GCA_017515965.1 Lachnospiraceae bacterium | reverse complement strand
TGACGACCTTAACGCGCACATGGGTGCCGATCATCTCTCCGCCGCTCTTAAGCGTCTCGGTACGTCTTACGTCAAGGCGGACTGACGCGTAGAATTTGAGAGCACGTCCTCCGGTAGTCACTTCCGGATTGCCGTAAACGATACCGACTTTCTCTCTGAGCTGATTGATAAAGATCACTGCACAATGTGATTTGCTGATGACCGGTGTGAGCTTTCTGAGCGCCTGAGACATGAGTCTGGCCTGCAGGCCGACATGGGCATCCCCCATATCGCCATCGATCTCCTGACGCGGCACAAGAGCCGCTACGGAGTCTACAACGATCAGATCCATCGCGCCGGAGCGCACCATAGTCTCACATATCTCGAGTGCCTGCTCACCGGAATCCGGCTGCGAGATATACAGATCGTCGATATCGACACCGATATTTTTTGCGTAAACAGGATCGAGCGCATGCTCTGCATCGATAAACCCGGCGATCCCGCCCAGCTTCTGAGCCTCAGCAATAACATGGAGCGCGACGGTCGTCTTGCCGCTTGACTCGGGTCCGTAGATCTCGATGACACGTCCCTTCGGGATGCCGCCGACACCAAGCGCAATATCAAGACTCATGGAACCGGTCGGAATCGCTTCAATTGTCGTATCTGCTTTTGCATCGCCAAGACGCATCACAGTGCCTTTGCCGTAATCCTTCTCAAGTTTGGAAATGGCTGCATCTAATGCTTTGAGTTTCTCTTCGTTAATCATTTTCGTTTGTCTCCTCGTTTATCAATCATGTTCTGACAGTCCGTATCCGCACCAACAGGATCATGTCTGATTCCGACTCTTATTTTACCATAAATTCTGTCGTGATGGCCATGTGAAAAATCGATACTTATCGACGGTTATTTCGCCTCGATATATCCCAGCGCAACTAAGGATTCAGCACAGAGCATCGCGCCGCCTGCAGCGCCTCTGAGCGTATTGTGTGAAAGTCCGACAAACTTCCAGTCAAAGAGCAGATCTTCGCGAAGGCGTCCGATAGAAACGCCCATACCGCCCTCATAATTGACATCCAGTTTGACCTGCGGACGGTCATCATCCTCAAGGTATTGAATAAACTGTTTTGGAGCACTCGGAAGATCCATCTTTTGAGGCAGGCCTTTGAAGTTGACCAGATCCTCTATCAACTGCGCCTTCTCGACTTTCTGCTTGAAGCTCACAAAAGTAGCAGCCGTATGGCCGTTCACTACAGGAACACGAATGCACTGAGATGTGATGATAGGCGCTTTGGCCTTGACTATTTTGCCGTCTTCGATACGGCCCCATATACGCAGCGGTTCCTGTTCGCTCTTAGCCTCCTCGCCTCCGATATAGGGGATGACGTTCTCGACCATCTCAGGCCAGTTCGCAAAAGTTTTACCGGCTCCCGATATTGCCTGATACGTGCAGGCAAGAACCTGTGTCGGCTCGTACTTCAGCCATGCGCTGATCGCCGGAGCATAGCTCTGGATCGAGCAGTTCGGCTTAACCGCCACGAATCCTCTCTTCGTTCCGAGTCTCTTTTTCTGGAACGGAATGATATCAAAATGCTCCGGGTTGATTTCCGGTACGACCATCGGAACATCAGGCGTCCAGCGATGCGCGCTGTTGTTTGAAACGACCGGCGTCTCCGTCTTGGCATAACCATCCTCGATCGCACGGATTTCTTCTTTGCCCATATCTACAGCGCAGAACACAAAATCTACTTGTCCGGCAACATTTTCGATGTTATGCATATCCTGAACAACCATATCTTTGTATTTTTCAGGCATCGGTACTTCAAGTTTCCAGCGTGCGCCGACAGCCTCTTCGTAAGTCTGTCCGGCAGAACGGGCTGAAGCGGCTACAACGACGACATCAAACCACGGGTGATTCTCTAGCAGCACCAGAAAGCGCTGTCCGACCATGCCCGTCGCACCCAGTACACCAACCTTAAGTTTCTTATCAAGCTTCATCATCTTATACTTCCTCCTTCATATATTCCTCATATGACGCAATTGCTCTGTTCATTGCCTCCGCTCCGGGAGCTCCGATAGTCTTTCTCTCCCGCACACAGGTATCCAGATCAATCGCTTCAAATATATCGTTTTCAATCACATCAGAAAATGTTTTAAACTCATCCAGCGTAAGCTCCTCAAGCCCTTTGCCCTGATCGATACAGTACAGAACCAGCTCTCCGACGATCCGGTGTGCATCACGGAAATAAACACCCTTTTTCACAAGGTAGTCGGCAGCGTCAGTCGCATTTGTAAAGCCACGGCTCGCGCTTAATCTCATCTTATCGGAATTAAACTTTGCGGTTGCAAGCATCCCGGTAAAGAGAGGCAGACAGACAGAAACGGTATCCATTGCCATGAAAGAGCCTTCTTTGTCCTCCTGCATATCTTTGTTGTACGCCAGCGGAAGAGCTTTCATCGTTGTGAGCAGTGCGGTAAGCGCGCCATAGACGCGGCCGCATTTTCCGCGGATCAGTTCAGCGACATCAGGATTCTTCTTCTGCGGCATAATGCTGCTGCCCGTACTGTATCTGTCATCCATCTCGATAAAGCGATATTCATCGCTGTTCCACATGATGAGTTCTTCGCAAAAACGGCTCAGATGCATCATGGTAATTGCAAGGGCATCCAGATACTCGATCAGATAATCACGGTCAGATACTGCATCCATACTGTTGGTCATGACCCCGTCAAAGCCGAGCAGCTCAGCCGTGTACTCCCTGTCAAGCGGATAGGTGGTGCCGGCCAGAGCCCCCGCGCCGAGCGGCGAGAGGTTCATTCTCTGTCTGATATCACCCATCCTTTCTCTGTCTCTTCTGAACATTTCAAAATAAGCTCCGAGGTGATGCGCAAGCGTCACCGGCTGTGCTTTCTGTAAATGAGTAAAACCCGGCATGACCGTTTCGATATGACTCTTCATCAAGTCAAGGATCTGAGCGAGCAGATTAAAAAGCTGCTCTCTTGTCAGATCGATATGCTCGCGCGTATAAAGGCGCATATCGAGAGCCACCTGATCATTCCGGCTGCGTCCGGTGTGAAGCTTTTTGCCTGTATCACCGACGCGTTCGATCAGCAGTGCTTCCACCATGCTGTGCACGTCCTCAAACCCGCAGTCAAAATCAAGCTGATCATGTGCCGCGTCACTCTCTATCATCTCAAGACCTTTTATGATGAGTTCGGCTTCCTGCTGTGATATGACAGACTGTTTTGAGAGCATTTTAACATGCGCGATGCTGCCCGCAATATCCTGCGGCATCAAGCGCTTATCAAAAGACAGGGACTCGTTAAAGTCAAAGACTTCCTGCGCAGTCTCCTTAATGAATCTTCCTCCCCATAGCTGAGCCATTTATATCTTCCTTTCTGATGCAGAGTATGTATTCTTTTTCGCCTCACACTCTGCTTTTGAAAACTCACATCCGTAGTAATTCTGCCTGTATAATGAGTATTGCTTCGACAGATCGATCGAACGCTTAAATCCGTCACGTTTCTTGAAATCGCTGGGCAGAAAACGTACATGGTATTTTTCGCCCAGTTCATTTCCTATCTCGTTGAGTAAATGAGCGTTTTTAAGCGGACTGATCGTCAGCGTAGTCGTATAATAATCATATCCGTTTTCAGCGGCGTAAGCAGCTGCGCTCTCAAGCCTCTGTCTGAAGCATACCGCGCACCGCTTTCCGCCTTCCGGTTCCGACTCAAGTCCTGAGACCTCACACAGAAACTCCCGGTGATCGTAAGGAGGAGCTACTACTCTGATCTCCTGTGCGCCGGGGAGTTCTTCGATCAGGCGTTTCTCTTCAGCTAACCGGAACTCAAACTCCTTATCAGGAGCTATATTAGGATTATAATAATAGACGGTAATGGAGAAATACGGAATGAGGTATTCCAGCACGTAACTGCTGCAGGGAGCGCAGCATGCGTGAATGAGAAGGGAAGGCCGCATGTTATCATGCCTGATCTGTTCTATGATTCCTTCCAGCTGTCTTTGATACATACCTCAACTCTTTTTGATGAATTCGATATGACAGCGTGGACACGTTATCTCGATACGTCCTTTTCCCTTTGGAATTCTGATCTTCTGCTTGCAGTTAGGACAGCGGTAAATATGATAATGCCGTCTGTTCTTTACATCTTGTTTTAAGCGAGCAGATCGCCTTGTGATGAATGCGGTGTTCTTGAGAAAAACTCTGTTTTCTTCGCTCCTTCTGGCTATATTGCGTGATAACAGACGGAAATCTGTCAGAGCAAGCAAAATGATGGCAATCAGTGCCAAAAGGCGAACACCGGTAAGCGCATAGATTACAAAGAGGATGAGGGAACTCCACATCGTCACGCGTCCGAGCTCATCATACCCGTACCGCCCACGCATAAATTGTATCATTCGATCCCGCATGATTCAATATCCCCGTCTGTAATCTACAGAGCCTAATATACAAGAATATTTTAAGCGATAGGGTCTAAAATACAATTACCGTACCATTAAACAATATAAAAAAAACATAAAGCCCGTAAAATGGAATTTACGGGCCATGTTAGAGCCAATGACCGGACTCGAACCGGTGACCTACGCATTACGAATGCGTTGCTCTACCAACTGAGCCACATTGGCACCTGTTAACGTATTATAACGAAATAAGGCTGTAATGTAAAGACATTACTGCATAAAAATCACACCTACGGTCACTCCCCTGCGCCCGCCAGTCGCACGATGTGAAAAGATTAAATCAGGATTGCAGCAGGTACAGAGATTTGTGACCGTGATATGCTGATCATCCACTCCTGCTTCCAGCAGATTCAGCCGGGCTGCCTGCCACAGATCCAGCTGGCAGTGTCCGGTCCTGATCTGTTCATCGCTCTGCCTGAACAATAACGGCCATTGATCCTGACTGTACTCGTTCTTAAACCGGGTGATGACCGGTTCATCCACTTCATAACAGTCCTGGCAGATAGAAGGTCCGATAAGAGCATGAATATTCTGAGGATCACAGCCGAACCGGTCAGACATGATACGCACCATCTTCATTCCTATCCGCCCGACGGTACCGCGCCATCCGGAATGAACTGCCGCAACCACCCTTTTAACCGGATCCGCCAGAAACACAGGAACACAGTCGGCAAATGAAATGACAAGTCCAACGCCGTTATGATCTGTATAGAGTCCGTCAATATCCGTATAACCGCGTTCCCTCAGGATACCTTTTCCGCCGTCTTCGACGCTGCAGTAACGCAGATTTGTCGTGTGCGTCTGCTGCGACAGCACCATCTGTTCTGCAGGAAGCCCTATTGCTCTGCCAAAGCGTATAAAATTTTCACGCACCTTGGCAGGATCATCGCCCTGTGACACACTGAAGTTGAGTGTTGAATACATTCCCTCACTGACACCGCCGAATCTGGTCGCAATTGCGATATGGATTCCCGGCAGCTGATCAAAGGATGAGGAAGAAAGCCAGCTGACGCCATCGCGTTCATGAAGGCTGAAAACTTCACGGTCATCTTTTGTTTTTATCTGAATCTGATTGACTTGCATTTCTTGTCTCCTGACATTATTCCTCAAACGCATTCTGTATATGTTCAATATGACCGTACCGGTTTATCCCGATCACATCGAAACGGATCAGCAGATTCTCCAATGACGGATGTCTCATCAGGTAGTATCTTGCCGTATTGATGATCTTCATCTGCTTTTTCTGATCAACAGCCTCGAGTGCCGTATCCACACGTTTGTCCGCTCTGTATTTGACTTCGCAAAACACAAGGTATTTGCGGTCGCGCACGATCAGATCTATTTCTCCGGTACGGATCCTGTAATTCTTTTCCAGTATCGTATATCCGCAGGACTGAAGAAATCCGGCGGCTTTCTCTTCATAATCCGATCCGGTCTCGCGTTTGTTCTTTTTTGCCGCACCGAAGTTTCTCTTTGCCGGTTCCTCCAGTGTAAACCTTAACTCTTTCATACGAAATGTCCAATAAAGCTCTTTCTGTGAAGCGGTGTGGGACCGAATTCTTTCAGCGCGTTTATATGCTCTTTTGTCCCGTAGCCTTTATTGCGTGCAAAACTGTACTCCGGATAAAGGCTGTCGTATTCGATCATAAGATGATCGCGGTAAACTTTGGCAATGATGCTGGCTGCGGCGATCGAAGCGCTCTTTGCATCTCCTTTTATGATCGGAAGCTGACGTGTTTCGATTCCCGGTATCGTCACCGCATCTGCCAGGATCATATCCGGTGCTGGCGAAAGCTGCTCAAGTGCGAGCCGCATCGCTTCGTATGTGGCCTGAAGTATATTGATCTCATCGATCCTGTCCTGACTGATCAGACCGATTCCGAAAGATACTGCCTCCCTGCGTATGATCTCATCCATCGCCTCTCTTCGTTTTTCAGAGAGTTTCTTGGAATCGTTTAACCCGGTGATCTCGTAATCGGACGGCAGTATGACAGCAGCAGCTACAACAGGTCCTGCTAACGGCCCTCGCCCGACTTCATCCACGCCTGCAATAAAAGAAGCACATACTCTCTGCTCGCGCTCATAGACGTACAGCAGATGTGTGCGCTCTTTCTCTTTCCGGATCTTTTCAAGGCGCCTTGCCTCTCTCTCAGCTTGCGTCGTCACTCTTTTTCACCATGACTTACGAATCCGAAGTCTGAAAACGGATAGATCTGCAGCCAGGCACGCCCGATCAACTCATCTTTGAGAATGGGACCGACATCGCCGAATCTGGAATCTTTACTGTTATTGCGATTATCCCCGAGCACGAAATACTCGTCATCCGCGAGTGTATAAGGCTCTTCAGCTGTTCCGGCATAATCCATAAGCCCGATCTGTTCGCCGTACGGATCATGGAGTTTCTCTCCGTTGATATAGACTTCTCCGCCGATAATCTGGATGGTTTCGCCCGGCAGCGCGACGATCCGCTTGATGTAATTTTTATTCTGTTCATAACGATACGGAAAGACAACGACATCAAAGCGTTTCGGATCTCTGAGTCTGTATGATATTTTGTCTACGATCAACTGATCACCATCGTTTAAAAACGGATACATGGACTGTCCGATCACTTTTGTGCGCTGTGCTACAAAGGTCACACACAAAAAAGACAGAACGACAACGATCAGTAAATACAAGATCCATGATAAGATGCTGGCTGCAGTTGATTTTTGTTTCTCTTCACGCATAACTTGCTTTTTTCTACTCCTTTAAGCCATATCCGGTGCGTACTCAAGAGTCACGGGACCCATCACACCTTTTCTGAAACGATCCACCAGCACATTAGCCGCTTTCTCTGTGTCCGGAGCGCCGCCGCTTTTGACGGCATGGAGTCTTTCTGCGATTTTATTTAAATACTCAGCCGGTTCCTGCTCCATGCTGATTTGGTAATCTTCAGTCAGTTTTTCCGGCCATGCTTTCAGTCCGTACTCGATAGCGGCAAGAGCCATTTTCTCAGGCGATACGAGCTTGAGACTGTCAGGCATCGTTCCGATCAATGCGAGATGCATTCCCTCTGTCTGATCAGTAAACTTCGGCCACAGTATACCGGGTGTATCAAGGAGCTCATAACCCTGCGGACATTTGATCCATTGCTGGCCTTTTGTCACGCCCGGCTTATTTCCCGTCTTAGCCACTGATCTGGAAGCTAAAGAATTGATCAGCGTTGATTTGCCGACATTAGGTATTCCGACAACAAGTGCGCGCACCGGTCTGAAGCGGATGCCCCGCTTTTTATCGCGCTCCTGCTTTGCTTTCACCAGGCACGAAATCTGCTCCTTGACGTATTTCATGTCCTGCTTGCGTCTGGCATCGATCGCAGCAGCGTTAAGGTTTTGCGATCTGAAATAGGAAAGCCATCTGTCAGTCTCTGCCGGATCGGCCAGATCGGCTTTTGCCATGATCAATAACCTGATCTTACCCTGCGCGATCTGATCAAGTTCAGGGTTTCGTGCTGATGAAGGAATCCTTGCATCGATGACCTCGATCACCAGATCAACGAGCTTCATCTGCTCTCTCATCTGCCGGACGGCCTTTGCCATATGTCCTGGATACCATTGTAATTCGCGTTTCAAATCCATGATACTGCCTTACTTGATAAAACCGAATTGTCTGGATACCGAGGGAACAAACCAAGCCTTACCATAGACACTTGAACGAGTCACATTGCCTATATTGGTCGCGCGGGAATCCTCAAGATTGTATTGATTGTCACTGATGACAAAATATTCATCGGAGGCGATCTTCATCTCCTCCTCAGCAAGACCTGCCTGTGCAATATTGCCCGGGACATATGATGCTTTCAGCCTCTTTCCGTCAATATAGAGCTTCCCCTCTTTGATCTGGATGGTTTCTCCGGGCATGCCTATAATGCGTCTGATATAGTAGCGGTCCTTCTCATTCCCATGCGGTTTAAAGACGACGATGTCGCCTCTTTTCGGGCGCGTCGCATTATAGACGACACGGTTCACCAGAACTGTCTGCTGATTGCGGATCTGCGGATTCATGCCGTTGTCCATACTGGTGATACGTGTGCCGAAATACCACACAAAGACAAAAGCAAGCAGGACCGTCACCATGATCTGAAATGCCCAGACAGCGACAGTTTTCGGATTAAAATGAACATGGTCATCCTTGACTTTGTTCATTTTTTTCAGCAGAGCACGAGCTTGCTTCTGTCTCTTCTTTCTGTTGAATTTAAAGGGCAGATGAGGTCCGTAATCAGTTCGGAACGTCCTTTTTCTACGCCATCCTGCCATTTAGTATCCCCTCTAATGAAAAAGGCGTTTACAACGATACGCTGCAGACGCCTTGATTCTGTTCCTGAAAAAGATCAGGATACGCGTTCCTTGACCTTTGCGCGCTTACCGGTACGCTGACGCAGGTAATTGAGCTTAGCGCGGCGTACTTTACCACGGCGGATCACTTCGATCTTTTCAATATTCGGTGAGTGAAGCGGCCATGTCTTCTCAACGCCGATACCGCCGGAGTTCTTGCGGACTGTAAAAGTCTCTCTGTTGCCGCCGTTCTGACGCTTGAGAACTGTACCCTCAAACACCTGAACACGCTCGCGGTTACCTTCTTTGATCTTATTGTAAACGCGTACGGTATCTCCTACGCAAAATGCGGAAGGATTCTCCTTCATCTCGTTTAATTCGATATCGCGAATGATCTCATTCATTTTTAGTTCCTCCTCAAAAACAACGATTCATTTTAACATTATCATCTTAACTTTGCAAGATATCTGCTACAGCTTCAGCTTCTTCTGAAGTCAGTGATACTGAGTCCAAGAGGTCAGGACGTTTTTGCGCCGTGACCTTGAGCGCCTCCATGTGACGCCATTTTTCAACATTTGCATGATGACCGGAGAGCAGAATTTCCGGTACACGCTTATCATGCCATATTTCAGGCCGCGTATACTGCGGATATTCAAGAAGTCCGTCAGAAAAACTCTCCGTCTCGGCCGACTCATCATTGTGCAGGACTCCGGGGAGCAGCCTGGCGACAGTATCCACAACCGCCATAGCAGGAATCTCTCCTCCTGTCAGAACGAAATCTCCAATCGAGATCTCTTCTGTCACGATCTCTTCCAGAATGCGTTCATCGATCCCCTCGTAGTGGCCGCACAACAGAACAAGATCATCACAGGCCGCATAAATGCGGGCTTTTTCCTGATCAAAGATCTGTCCTTTCGGCGACAGATAGACAACCGGTAAACAGTCTTTTCCGGAATCCTTGAGAATCGCCTGATAAGTCTGCCAGACCGGTTCGGCCTGCATCAGCATCCCGGCGCCTCCGCCGTACGGATAGTCATCAACTCTGCTGTGCTTATTGAAAGCAAAATCACGTATATTGTACGTTTTAACAGACAACAGCCCGTTCTCGATTGCACGCCCGATGATACTCTCACCCATCACGGCATCGATCATATCCGGAAAGAGGGTCATGATATAAAATGTCATTCTTTATTCCTCCATTCCCGGAAGGAGTCTGACCTTCATCACTCCTGCATCAATATCAACGTCGACGATACAGTCACGGATCGCCGGAATCAAAATCTCATGTCCGCTTTCCGATCTGACAACGTAGACATCATTGGCTCCGGTCTGCATGATATCCGAAAGAATTCCGATCATCTGCTCGTTATCGCCATCGTCTCTGATGACCTTCATGCCGATCAGATCAGCAAAGTAGTACTCATCTTCACCAAGCGGCGCAGCATCTTTCCGCTCTACGTAGAGTTCAGCTCCTTTAAGATGTTCGACAAGATTGATATTGTCCATCCCCTTAAAGCTGACCAGTATGCGGTCTTTATGCGGACCGGCGTGTGTGATTTCAAGCGGAATGCGCTGACCGTTTACACAGACTGCAGTCACTTCGTGCATATTGGCAAATCGTTCCGGATCATCTGTAAACGGCAATACCTTCACAAGGCCTTTAATACCATGTGTACCGGTGATCACACCGACCTGCAGCTCACTTGCTTTCATTCAATATCCACCGAAACCTGTTTGTCTTCCTTGACAGCAGCTGCTTTCACAATGACACGGATCGCTTTTGCAATACGACCTGCATGGCCGATCACTTTGCCCATATCATCTTCGGCAACATGAAGCTTAAGAATTGTCTCATCTCCCTTTTGATACTCTGTAACCGAGACTTCATCAGGCTTTGAGACCAAACCTTTAGCCATCACTTCAACTAGTTCCTTCATCTCCCAAACCTCCGGAATCTTATTTGGAGATGCCAGCAAGCTTGAAGATTTTGCCGACTGTCGCAGTCGGAACAGCACCGCTGTTCAGCCATTTCTTAGCTGCTTCCTCATCAACCTTATAAAGGCTCGGCTCCTGAGTCGGATCGTAGAGACCGATTTCCTCTATGAACCGTCCGTCACGGGGTGAACGTGCGTCTGCCACAACAATGCGGTAGCGCGGAGCTTTTTTCTTGCCCATTCTCTTTAATCTGATTTTTACCATTTTGATCCTCCTTAAAACAAATCCTAAATTCTTATATTTCAGAGTGTCTGTGCACTCGGAAAAACGATATCTCTAAAACGGCATGTTAAAGAAACCGCCGCGTTTTTTCCCTCGCTTCATCATGCCGGGCATCTGCTTCATCATCTTTCTTGTCTGCTCAAACTGTTTGACGATCCTGTTGACCTCAGAAATGTCCAGTCCGCTTCCCTTTGCGATCCGGTTTTTCCGGGAGGGTGTCAGAATATCAGGATTGGCCCGCTCCTGCGGTGTCATGGAATAGATCATCGCTTCTGTGACCATCATCTGCTTTTCTCCCTGATCCATATCAATATTCTGAATCTTGCCGCCGAGGCCCGGCAGCATCGAAAGAATATCCGAAAGACCGCCCATCTTACGCATCTGACTGATACTCGTCAGATAATCATTAAAATCAAACTGAGCCTTACCGACTTTCTGAACCAGCTTGGCTGCTTCCTCCTCGTCGATACTCTCCTGCGCTTTGTCGATCAGTGTCAGGACATCACCCATCCCCAGGATACGGGAAGCCATCCTGTCGGGATAGAAAGGCTCCAGATCAGTCAGTTTCTCTCCCATACCTGCATACAGAATCGGCTTACCTGTTACAGCGCGTACTGACAGCGCAGCGCCGCCTCGGGTATCGCCGTCCAGCTTTGTCAAAATGACACCGTCAATGCCGATCTGATCCTTGAATGCCTCCGCAACTTTCACGGCATCCTGACCGGTCATGGCATCGACAGTCAGAAGTGTCTGATCCACATCTACCACCTGACGGATCTCTTTCAGTTCATCCATCATATCCTGATCGATGTGTAACCGTCCGGCTGTGTCAATAATCACCGTATCATAGCCATTCTTCTCCGCGTGGTCATACGCTGCTTTGGCGATAACAGCCGGTTTGTTCTGATCTCCCATAGAGAAGACATCAACATTTTGCTTCTGACCATTGACCTTGAGCTGTTCAATGGCTGCGGGACGATAAATATCGCATGCCACGAGGAGCGGTTTGCGTCCGTCTTTCTTCAGCAGGCCTGCCAGCTTGGCAGCCGTCGTTGTTTTACCCGCTCCCTGAAGTCCCATCATCATCAGAACCGTGATCTGATCTCTGGGTTTTAGCGCAAGTTTAACAGGCTCCTCACCCATCAGACGGATCAGCTCTTCATGAACGATTTTGACGACCATCTGACCGGGGTTAAGACCGTTCATCACGTCCTCACCGATCGCGCGTTCCTGAATGTCTTTTGTAAATCTCTTGACTACCTTGAAATTGACATCCGCTTCAAGCAACGCCATTTTAACTTCGCGCAGAGCAATCTTGACGTCATCTTCCGTGAGGCGTCCTTTGCCGCGAAGCGTTTTGAAAACGTTTTGTAATTTATCACTTAAACTGTCAAATGCCATATGAACCTCTTATAATTCATCCATCAGCTGATCTGTCAATTCAATAATTCTTTCGAGGTGTTGTCTCTGCGCGCTGTTTTCTGCACAGAGTCCGCAGGCAAGCAAGGATCCCTCCCGTATCTCCTGTATCTGGTTTTTCGTCCTCAGAAAACGTTCAACCAGATGAAGCTTCTGCTCATAGTTCTCAAGAATCTTGTCCGTACGGTTGATCAGATCGTGGACGCCCTGCCGGCTGATCCCCTCCTGAGCGGCGATCTCGCTCAGAGAAAGGTCTTCGCTGACAGATGCTTCATAAATATTCTTTTGGTGATCGGTCAGCAGCTCACCGTAAAAATCAAAGAGCAGCGATCGACGCAAAATATCGTCCATGCTGCCCATTATATCGGTGCTTTCTATGTGTGTCAAGTATTTTTTCTTGACAGCCTAAATGATGATCATTGCATCTCCGAAAGAGAAAAAACGATATCTTTCTTTCACCGCTTCCCGATACGCGTGTAAAATGTGTTCACGCCCGGCAAGAGCTGAAACAAGCATTAACAGTGTCGATTCCGGAAGGTGGAAATTCGTGATCAGACGATCCATGACTTTGAAGCGGTATCCGGGATAGATGAACAGTCTGGTATCACCGTTTCCTGCCTTGACCAGCCCGTCCTCGCCGGCTGCCGACTCAATCGTACGGCAGCTTGTCGTTCCGACACAGACCACACGGTGTCCTGCCGCGTTTGCCGCATTAATGCGGTCAGCCGCATCCCTGCTGACTGAGTACCACTCCTCATGCATATGGTGATCCAGCACATTTTCTTCCTTCACGGGACGGAAAGTACCAAGTCCGACATGCAGTGTTACGGGAACGATATCGATGCCTGCCGCCCGCACTGAGTCAAGCAGATCCTCCGTAAAATGCAAACCGGCTGTCGGCGCAGCCGCAGATCCTTTATTGACCGCATAAACGGTCTGATAACGATCAGGATCAGCAAGCTTATGGGTGATATATGGCGGAAGAGGCATCTCGCCGAGTGCATCCAGGATCTCCTCGAAGATCCCGTCGTACTCGAAACGGATAATACGGTTTCCTTCCTCACCGATACTGCAGACCTGCGCGCGAAGCCGCCCGTCGCCAAAGACGAGTCTCTGTCCGGTACGCGCTTTTTTGCCCGGTCTTACCAGGCACTCCCACTCATCACCGGTCAGACGTTTAAGAAGCAGGACTTCAAGCTGGCCTCCTGTATCCTCTCTCTGTCCGTAAAGACGCGCCGGAATGACCTTCGTGTCATTGATGACCATACAGTCTCCCGGTTCCAGATAGTCTAGCACATCAGTAAATGTTCTGTGCCTGATCTGACCTGTTTGTTTATCAAGAACAAGCAGGCGCGACGAAGAACGATCGCGCAGCGGATCCTGCGCGATCAGTTCTTCAGGTAATTCATAATAAAAATCTGACTTCTTCAATCTAAATCTCTCTGAGTGTAATCCCTTTTTCTTCGAGTTTCTTTAAAACTTTATCGATGATCCCGGAAACTTCTTCATCTTTTAAGGTGTGGTCAGATGCGCGGAAGGTGAGCGTATAAGCCATGGACTTATAGCCCTTCTCGATCTGATCCCCCTGATACAGATCAAAGAGTGAGCAGCTCTCCAGTGTTCTTCCGGCTGCTCTCTTGATCGTTGCGGAGATCTCACCGGCCAGAACGCTCTCCGGCACGACAAAACTCAGATCACGCAGCGTAGCCGGGAATTTTGCAAGCGGTTTATACTTTGGCTCAAACTTGGCCATACCGGTAATGACAGACAGATCCAGAACCGCGATATAAGTGCGTTTGCCGATCGAATAACGCTCCGCAACAGTCGGATGTGCTTCTCCGAGAAGTCCGATCTCTTTTTTGTGATAAAGAATACGTGCAGATTTCCCGGGATGGAGATAGGTTATGGCAGGATCCGGAACATACTCAAATTCGTCCTTCATGCCGATCTGCTTTAAAATGCTCTCTACATCGCCTTTAGTATGATAGAAATCACCGCTGTTATAGCTGCCCAGTGTCAGCATCATCTTCTCATCCGGAAGCTCTGTGATCGGAATATCATGCGGCAGATATACATTACCTGCTTCAAAAAGCTTTGCTGCCGGGATACGGCGGTTAAAGTTCGTTGAGAGCGATGTCAGCATCCCGTTGACTGTCTGTGTGCGCATGATACTGTAATCTTCTCCCAGCGGATTGGAGATCACAACGGTACGGCGCAATTCGCTGTCAGCCGGAATACCAAGCATATCAAAGGCTTTCGGGCTTTCAAAAGAATACATGTAACCCTGGCTGTATCCGCACGAAACCGCGGCATCCATCAGTCTCTCCTTGACGATATCCCCAAAATGAAGCCCGCCCATCAGCGACTCTCCGGAAGGAAGTGTTGTCGGGATCTTATCATAACCGTAGAAACGCGCCACTTCCTCAGCCAGATCAGCTGTCTCCTTCAGATCCTGGCGGAAAGACGGAATAATCACTTCATTTGTCTCTGCGTTATAAAGCAGATCAAGCTTATAGAAAATAGCCAGCATTTCATCCGCAGACAGATCAAGTCCCAGCATTCTGTTGATTGCGTCAGGCTCAAAAGTGATCAGGCGGCACTCGACAGGATGCGGATACACATCTACAGCTCCGCCGACAACAGTACCGGCACCGAACTCCTCGATCAAAGAGCAGGCTCTTTCCATTGCCGCTTTAGCGTTCTGCGGATCCAGACCCTTCTCAAACATGGTGGAAGCATCTGTGCGCAGGCCGATCTTGTGTGAGGTCTGACGTACATTAGTTCCGTCAAAACAAGCTGCTTCCAGAAGCATATCCTGCACATCATCTGTGATCATGGAGTTTTCACCTCCCATGATGCCTGCCAGACCGACGGGTTTCTCCCCGTCACAGATCATGAGCGAATCATCAAAGAGATCTCTCTCCTGTCCGTCCAGTGTCACAAACTTATCTCCGTCATGCGCTGTCTTGACGACGATCTTGTTTCCGGCGATATGCTTCAGGTCATATGCATGCATCGGCTGTCCGTATTCGAGCATGACATAATTTGTGATATCGACCAGATTGTTGATCGGTCGGATCCCCATCGAGCGCAGACACTTTTTCATCCAATCCGGTGACGGCGCCACTTTGACATCTTTGACCACGCGCGCTACGAACCGCCTGCACAGCTGCTCATTTTCCACTTCGACTGAAATAAGATCGGCAGCATTCTCGTCATTGCCTGTCGGCGCCACGGACGGGAGCTTGAATTCTTTATCGAATGTCACAGCCGCTTCGCGGGCTATGCCTATGATGCTGTAACAGTCAACACGGTTTGATGTGATCTCATATTCAAACACGATATCATCAAGGCCCAGCGCTTTGACCGCATCGTCACCAGGTTTAACATCTGCGTCTTCAGGAAAGATGTAGATCCCGTACTCCGGAGCATCAGGAAAGACATCGCGGCTGCTTCCGAGCTCTTCAATTGCGCAGATCATGCCGGCCGATTCCACGCCGCGCAGTTTTCCTGCTTTAATCTTAATACCGCCTGGAACACGGGCTTTTCCATCGTGTCCGCCGGCCACACTCCCGCCGTCAAGGACGACAGGGACCAAAGCTCCCTCGGCAACATTCGGTGCTCCGGTGACGATTTGAATCGCCGTCTCATCCCCAACATCGACCTGGCAGACAACCAGCTTATCCGCATCCGGGTGCTTTTCAACTGTCAGGATCCTGCCTATAACGATCTTGTCAAGTCCGTCAGCCAGATCCTGATACTCTTCGACTTTCGTACCGGAGAGTGTCATAGCGTCCGCATACTCCTGCGCGGTGACATCCAGATCCGGTACATATTGTTTGATCCATGATAATGATGATTTCATAATGATTTGCCCTCTTTCTATCCTCTGTCTGCGTCAAAACTGCTCTAAGAATCTCATATCGTTTTCATACAGCAGTCTCATGTCATCGATCTCGTACTTTAAGAGTGCGATACGCTCAAGTCCGACACCACAGGCAAATCCACTATACTTTTCGGGATCAAGGCCGCACATTTCAAGCACATGAGGATGTACCATGCCGCATCCGAGAATCTCGATCCACCCTTCGCCCTTGCAGAACCGGCATCCTTTGCCGCCGCATTTAAAACAACTGACATCCATCTCGGCACTTGGTTCTGTAAACGGGAAATGATGCGGTCTGAATTTGGTCTTCGTGTTCTCGCCAAACAGTTCTTTCGCAAACACTTCCAGGGTTCCCTTCAGATCGGAAAACGAACTCTTTTCATCTATCAGCAGTCCCTCGATCTGATGGAATGAAGGAGAATGTGTCGCGTCAACAGCATCCGAGCGGAACACACGTCCCGGAGAGATGATACGGATCGGGAGTTTCCCCTGCTCCATAATTCTTGCCTGCACAGAAGATGTCTGTGTGCGCAGAACGATATTGGAATTGATATAAAAGGTATCCTGCTCATCACGGGCCGGATGTCCTTTCGGGATATTCAGCTTTTCGAAATTGTATTCATCGTATTCAACTTCGGGACCCGAAACCACCTCATAGCCTAATCCGATGAAGATCCTCTCCACCTCGCGCAGAGCGATCTCATTGGGATGCAGATGGCCTTGTTTGGGTGCTTTACCGGGCAGTGTCACATCGATTGTCTCAGCCGCCAGACGCTGTTTGAGCATCTTTGCTTTCATTTCCTCGCCGGCCAGTTCCATTTGCTTTTCGATCTGAGCACGCGCCTGGTTCACCCATGCACCAATCTGAGGGCGCATGGCAGGATCTACATCCTTCATTGATTTAAGCAGCGCAGTCAGTTCACCCTTCTTCCCGAGGAACTTGACACGGGTCTCCTGAATCTTTTCAGGTGAATTAGCCTCGGAAATCAGTTCGAGTGCTTTTTGTTTGATCTCTTCAATTTTCTTTTGCATATTTACAGTCTCCTCATACTACTAAGCCTAACCAATGTATTATACTATCAGACATGACTATAAGCAAGACAGTATCAGATGCAAATACTGACTTCGCCGGCTGACAGTGCCTCCGTCATCCCATTTGCATACCTGACAATCAAACGGCATTCATCATCGACAGACAGTGCATATGCCGGCGTCCTTTTTTCCCCTTCTATGACTTCTATCTCGTGCCCTACTACAAAACTGCGCTCACGGTATTCATGAATATAGTCCTGAGCTGACTGATCGTCATGGTAACAGGCCATAAAATAACGTATAAAAGCAGCGGCCAGCTTGTTTTTTGCATCTCTTCCCTGCGTTTTTAAAATAGATCCTGCACGGTTTCGGATCTCATCCGGAAATCCGTTTACAGGCTCATAGACATTGAATCCGATCCCGAGAACAGCATATTCGATATATCCGCTTTCAAGGTCAATGGATGCCTCTGTCAGGATGCCTGCTATTTTACGGTCATGCAGATAGACGTCGTTCACCCATTTGATCAAAGCCCGATCATCTGTCAACTCCTCAACTGCTTTGCAGGCGGCAACAGCCGCCATCGTTGTAAAGCGTGACGCACGCACAGCGTCATAAGCCTCCGGCCGCAGCAAAAGGCTCAGATACACACCTGTATTTTCAGGGGAATAGAAACTGCGCCCCACACGGCCCTTACCGGCTGTCTGATTGGCCGCGATCAGTACACAGCCTTCAGTCCCGCCCTGTTGTGCTTTTTCTTTCAGGACTGTATTGGTAGATGTCACAGATTTTTGAACATCGATAAAAAGGCCGTAGCGGCCGGTTATATCCTCGAGATATTTTAAAACACCTGAAGCAGACAAAATATCTGTTCTTTCCGGCATCATATACCCCTTGTTCCGCACTGCTTCTATTTCATAACCGTCACGGCGCAGCGATTGTATCCCCTTCCATACAGCTGCTCTTGAAACTAAAAGAGAGGATGCGATTTCCTCTCCCGATATAAACCGGCCTCTGTTCTCATCCAGGAGACCGAATAAACGTTCTTTTGTTGTCATGTTTCCTCCTTGAACGATTCAAGACACAAATCAAGCCACTGGCAGTCCGGACATATTTTATACAGTTCTTCCGCGCTCAGATCATCATCAACTCTCTCCTTAAGCTTTCTGAAATCTGCGCAGCCTTCACGTATTCCAAAAAAGTCCAGAGCTTTCTCATCATAGTCAGAAACTTTTGTTTCATGATCACACAAACCGTCCCCTCCTGCATGCGGACAGTACAGACATATGTCATCAACCGCATGTATGATCTCTATGATCTGATCCGGATCATCATTCAGCAGGTCAATGATCTCTCTTAAGCGGCGCACAAAGAGATCGCTGTATCCTTTACCCTGAAAGCCATGCATACACAAAAGATGATGTGCGCGGAGACGTACGGTATGTTTATGGTCAGACATCAGACGTCTCCAATACATGTGCTCTGCGAAGGACTGTCCGCAGGAGCGGTCCCATCCATCCGGCCAGAACGATTTTAATGATCGACGTTGGAATAAACGGTAGAACGCTCAGGACAAAAGCTTCTCTCATACCTGTTCCGGCGATCCTGCCGAACCAGAGCATCCCTGCAATATAGTTCACCACAGCGCCGATCAGCAGAAACAGGTACATCACACCCAGCGATTTGATCTTTGCTGATGCTTCTGACCGATGGATCTTATCGGCGAGCTGTATGCCCAGGCCGGCCAGATAAGCCATTACAGGAAAAGAAATGATAAAACCGCCCGTGATTCCGAACGCAATTCCAGGGCCTCCGGAAAAGCCTGCGAAAACAGGGACGCCGAAAATACCAAGCAACACATATAATACAGTTGCAAGAGTTCCTCTGTTCGCGCCAAGGATCAGGCCTGCCAGAGGAACCGCCAGCGTCTGCATGGTCATGGGAACACCCGCGGGCATCGGAATGCTGATTTGAGCCATAATGGCGAGCAACGCAGTAAAAGCTGCTATTTGAACCAGATTCCGTACATTTTGTTTGTTTTCACTCATAAAAAACTCCTGTTTATAACTGCTGTTCATCTTTTATCATTCAGCAGTATAAACAGGATATTTTCAAATGTCAACCTGCTATCGCATTACTAGTTGACATTTATTTTCAGGACTGTTTACAATAATTCTCTCATCAAAAAGGCGTAGATATCTGTGTTGTGATCATACCAGCTGTCGCAGACCTTCATCGCTGTCTCCTCATCGGGAACGGTTACCGTCAGATCTACAAGAGGAAGTTTGTTTTCGAAAGCCTGCAGACGTACAGCATAATCTCCGTTGGCATTGAGCGTATAATCTGCTTTGATCGCGCTCTCATGACTGGTCTCCCACTTTTTTTCATTCACGTAGTCCGTGATCTCTCTGCGTATCTCAGGCTGCAGATTCTCCCCGAAGTAAGCCAGTGCATTCCTGCCGGGTCCCTCGAGATGATAATACGTGTTGTGGTCTGCTTTTCTGGATGAAATCATCTGATCCTGTTCCAGTTCATACAGGATCTGCTGGAAGGCAAAAAACGAAACGTAATCCTCGATGACCATGAATTCACCGATCTGGGTCGCACTCAGATCAGAATCCACCTGCCCCATCATGTAGAGGACCATCATTTTAAAGAATACTGTGAGTTTGTTCGTCATTTTGAATTGCCTTTTTGCAATGCGTGTGATATATTGTCAATGTTGCGTTGTATTATTATAGCATTATACAAGAATAATATCTATTGAGGAAGGTGTACTATGAGCGAAGAAACTGTAATCGAAACCACTGAAGAAACCACGATGGCTGATCTCGAAGATCATTTTGATGATGCCAATCCGTGGAATCGCGTGGCAAAATACCAGGCTGACAAAACGCCGATTCATGTAACGATCAGCGGTGTCGTCACAGGTGGTGTCATTGCCATGGTCGAGGGCCTTCGCGGTTTTATTCCCGCATCGAAAGTCTCTCTCAGCTATGTTGAGGATCTTGAGACTCTCTTAAACAAGGAGATGGATGTGCAAGTGATCGACTGTGATCCTGATAACAACCGTCTGGTCCTTTCAGCCAGAGAACTCCTCCGCAAGGAAGAGCGCCGTAAGCAGGCTGAAAAAGTCTCTCAGATCGAAGTTGGTTCTGTTGTTCACGGAACAGTAGAGAATATCCAGCCTTATGGAGCATTCATCCGTCTTGAAGACGGTCTCTCCGGTCTCGTCCATATCTCTCAGGTCTCCCATAAGAGACTTGAATCTCTCAAGGGCGTGCTGAAGGAAGGCGATGAGGTCGACACCAAGGTCATCGGCGTGCGCGACGGCAAGATCTCTCTTTCTATCAAAGCTTTGAGTGATAACGGACGTAAGTCTGATGACTCCGCTCCTCGTGCGGGACGTCCCGAACGTGTCAAGATCCCCAAAGCCGAGAAGATCGGCACCAGCTTGGGTGACCTGATGAAAGACATTCAGCTTTAAGACAGTTTCTGATACACAGTGAAATAATATACCAGATTAAAATAAGTCTGTTCTTCGCTTGTACTGATACATTGCCATTCAGGCATTGCATCTATATCCGGGAAGAAAGCATCTGCATCAAAAACATGGTCGATCTTAGTCAGATAGGCCGTATCGCACTCCGCAAGGAGCTGCCTGTAGATGGCTTCTCCTCCAATCACAAACACGGATTGGTCCGGATATGGCTGCAATGCCTTTTTCAGTTCATCCATGTCGTGGACGATTACCGCTCCTTCTGCGTGATAATGCGGATCGCGTGTCAGAACGATATTGACGCGGTTAGGCAATGGCTTTTGTCCCGGAAAACTCTCAAGCGTTTTTCTGCCCATCACCACCACATTTCCTGTGGTCTTTTCCCGGAAGAATTTCATATCTTTGGGGATGCTCGTCAAGAGTTTTCCGTCTTTGCCGATTCCCCAGTTATTGTCAACAGCTGCTATTAGATTCATACTGCCTCCTCATCAAACAGCTACAGGGATATTTCTGATCTGTTCATTGTGTTGATAGTTGATCAGCTTGACATCATCTTTTGTGAAATCATAAAAGTCGTTTTTCTCAGGGTTGAGCCAAAGGATCGGCGCCGGATAGGTCGGCCGCTCGATCATCTCGCGAACGATCGGTACATGCCGGTCATAGATATGCGCATCAGCGATCACATGGACCAGCTCTCCTGCTTTCATATCACAGACACGGGCCATCATATGCACCAGCACGGCATATTGACAAACATTCCAGTTGTTGGATGTCAGAACATCCTGTGAACGCTGGTTAAGAATCGCATTGAGTACATGTTTTCCGGTCTGCGGATCTTTCGTGACATTAAACGTCATGCTGTAGGCGCACGGATAGAGATTCATCTCAGACAGATCGGCGTGCACATACATATTGGTCATGATGCGCCTGCTGAACGGATTATTCTTTAAATCATAGATAACACGCTCAACCTGATCCATCATGCCTTCGGCATAGCGGTGTTTCACACTCATCTGATAGCCGTAGGCCTTTCCGATCGATCCGTCTTCGTCGGCCCAGCTGTCCCAGATATGACTGGATAATTCATGAATATTATTGGATTTCTTCTGCCAGATCCACAGCATCTCATCCGTAGCCATTTTGATCGCGACAGGACGCAGTGTCATCGCAGGAAACTCCTTGCTGAGATCGTACCGGTTAACGACACCGAATTTCTTGATCGTATAGGCACTGGATCCGTCTTCCCATTTCGGGCGTACCTTTTCATCTTCCGTACTGGTTCCGTTTTCCAGTATGTCACGACACATATTGATAAAAATTTGATCGGCAGCACTCATAAACGAATCTCCTTTCAGGTTCTGAACACCTTTTCACGCTCAATAATTTTCCACACGGCGTAAAACAAAATCACATTGATCGGATATTGGATCAGATTCTTGACAGCCCGGACCGGAAACAGTGCCATAAAACCATTACCGTACAAAATCGAGATCCACCAAGTTGCCAGAAATATATTGACCAGAGCTTCAAAGCCATTGACGACCAGGACGCGCCAGAGCTTAACTTCCTTTTTGTAAAGGATCAGGCCTCCGAAGAGACCGATCAGCATGGTATTGAAAGTCCAGCCGAAGAAATACGGTCCTGTAGGCTTAAGCGCGTACTGAATAATATCCGTGATACCATTGCCGACCATGCCGACGATCGGTCCGAACAGCGCGGCCATGACTTCCTTCGGCAGAAACGCCAGCCCGATGCGCAGATAATCCGAAGGCGCTATCGTGACGAAGCTCAGTATCACAGCGAGAGCAATCAGCATCGCTGCGCCGGTGAGCGTTTTGATTTTTTTAAATTCAGCTAAAGATTCCGACCAATACCGGCGGTTCATAACAGCACCTCCATGATCATTGTATCATGATAAAAAGAAAGCTCCTAAGTCCGTAGACTCGGGAGCTATCTGAGAAAGAGCGACAGACGAGACTCGAACTCGCGACCTCCACCTTGGCAAGGTGGCGTACTACCAACTGTACTACTATCGCATATACCTCTTCGGTACGAACTGTAGTTTACTACGTTATAGATTTGATGTCAAGAGAATCATTTCATAATTTTTTCCGGTCCTCTATACAGTCACTTTGATGGTAGGCTTATACCTTGAAGCAACAGAAATAGGCAATTCTTCGCCCCGATACGGATTGTCACCGAGCGTTACTTCAAGTTTTACGGTCTCATAGGCAAGCTCTTCCATGTTGTTCTGCTCACTTAAATGACCCAGGAAAATCTGTTTCATGTCATCGTTGAGGATCTCGCAGAGAAGCCTTCCGGACCACTCATTTGACAGATGTCCGTAATCCCCCGCAACGCGCGCTTTTAAAGGATAGGGATAAGGCCCTACTTCCAGCATTCTGATATCATGATTCGACTCCAGCAGCAACCCGTTCACGTTCTGCAGGTTACGTACCGTATAGGCATCGTATGTTCCCATGTCCGTTGCGACAGCCACGGTCCTTGTGCCGTCGGTAACACGGTACGCCACGGGGTCATTGGCATCATGCGATATGTGAAACGGATGAACCGTCAGATCTCCGACACTAAAATCAACATCAGCTGAAATCTCATGAAACAGGCTTTCATCTATCTCACCGAGTGAAGACATGTTCCTGATGCCTCTTATGGTCCCGCGTGTTCCGTAAATCGGCAGATGCAGTGCACGTGCCATAACACCTAAGCCGGAAACATGGTCGGCGTGTTCATGTGTGATCAGGATACCGTCCAGTTCATCCGGGCCGACATCAATTCCGGCAAGTCCATTCAGTATTCTCTTTTTGCTCAAACCGGTGTCTATTAAGAGCCTGGTATGATCTCCGCCCACATAGATGCAGTTTCCGCTGCTGCCACTGGCAATGCTGCACAATTCCATTTGATACTCAATCCTCCAGAAGATGAAGCTGACGCAGACGTTTCTCGATCCTCTTAAAGAGCGTCTCTAAGTCAGCATTATTCTTAATCGTATAATCACAATTCTTTTCGTATTCCGCATCAGACATCTGTCTGTTCATGACAGCTAACGCCTGTTTCTGTGTCATGTTTCTTGCTTCTTTAAGCCGTCTGATCCGGGTGCTTTCGGGCGCTTTGACGAACCATACTTCATCACAAAACTGTTTATATCCCACCTCGATCAGAATAGCTGACTCTACGACAAAGATCCTCTTCCCCTCTTTGCGTGATGTCACCATCTTACTCTGAATGTAGTTTTCGACAAGCGGGTGAACGATGTCATCCAATGTTTCAAGCTGTTCAGGATCGTTAAAGACAATAGATGCCAGTTTTTTGCGATCCAGAGTCCCGTCTTCGCATACGATATCTTCCCCGAAAGCACGGACGATCGGAGCGTATGCAGGGCCGCCCTTTTTCTGAAGCTCTGCCCCTATGCTGTCAGCCTGGCATACAGAAGCATCAGGATGATCCAGGAAATAACCGGTCACCTCACTCTTCCCGCTTCCTATTCCGCCTGTCACGCCCAAAACAAACATGGATTCTATCTCCTAGTGCGCCTCATACCAGTTCGACCCGACTCCGACATCGCATTTAAGATCTACCGACAGGTCAGCAGCTCCCTCCATCTGTTCTCTGATAATCTTTTCTGCCGCTTCGATCTCGCTCTCCGGCGCTTCAACAAGAAGCTCATCGTGAACCTGCAGAACGATCTTCGCCTTAAGGCCGGCATCGCTCAAAGCTTTTTCAACGCGGATCATCGCGATCTTCATGATATCTGCGGCAGTGCCCTGTATCGGAGAATTCATCGCCACTCTCTCACCGAACTGGCGCTGCATATAATTAGCTGCCGTCAGCTCAGGGATCGGTCTGCGTCTGCCGAACATCGTCGTCACATACCCGTTAGATTTTGCAAAGGCAACCGTTTCATCAAGAAACTTCTTGATGCCCGGGAAGGTTTCAAAGTAATGTTCGATATAATCCTGAGCCTCAGCGCGCGTAATGCTCAGTCCCTGACTCAGCCCGAACGAACTGATACCGTAGACGATTCCAAAATTAACTGCTTTGGCGTTGCGTCTCTGTGTTTCGGTCACATCATCGAACGGGATGTGGAACACCTGTGAGGCTGTTGTCCTGTGAATATCCTGCGCGTTCTTATATGCTTCGATCAGCTTTTTGTCTCCGGATAGATGGGCCAGAATCCGCAGTTCGACCTGGGAATAGTCAGCATCGATAAAGACACATCCTTCCCGCGGCACAAAGGCTTTCCGGATCATGCGTCCGAGCTCGACCCTGATCGGTATATTTTGCAAATTCGGATCTGTACTGCTGATCCGCCCGGTAGCTGTCACTGTCTGATTAAAGGTCCCGTGAATCCTTCCGTCATCTGAGACAAAGCGTGTCAGGCCTTCGGCGTAAGTTGAAGACAGTTTTGTAAGCTGCCTGTACTCCAGAATGCTCCTGACAAACGGATAGTCCTCAGCCAGGTTTTCCAGTACTTTTGCTGATGTAGAGTACCCCGTCTTGGTCTTTTTCCCATGCGGCATCCCCATCTTGTCAAACAACACTTCACCCAGCTGTTTAGGTGAGTTGATGTTAAAGGTCATCCCTGCCTGTTCATAAATCGATTCCTGAATCTCGTTGATCCTGCCCTTGAGCATCGCGCCGTATTCGCGAAGTTCATCCTGAGCCAGCAAAACACCAGTCTTTTCCATGCGGTCAAGTGTGAAGACAAGCGGCATCTCGATCTGATGCATAAGGTCGTACATCCCTGTCTCTTTCAGTTTCTCTTCCAGCACAGGCGCAAGCCGTGCTGCCGCAAGCGCATATGCCGCAGATACCGTTACTGATTCAGCATGATCTTCACTGAAAAACATTCCGGGTGCAGGTATCTCATCGCCTAGAAACGGAGCCATATCCTCTGCATCATACGAATTCAGAAGCGGATTGATCAGATAAGCAGCAATGGAAGGATCAAAGAACTGCTCGCTCTGTTCCAAAGGCAGCTCTTTCATCAGATCTTTCAAACGGATCGCGCTGACAACTAAGCCTTTTTGCGTGCATCGATCGATAAAGCTTCCCACCGTCTCTAAACTCAGTTTATCTGAAATTCTCAGGCTGGCCGCTTGTTTTTCCTGTACCAGAACAACCGAATAAACAGCCTGATGCATCAAGGCAAACAACGGTTCGTTCTCAGTATTTCTGACAAGTGCGATGCCCAGAACGCTGTCCGGATCGAGGCTGCTGATAAATGCTTCCGCCTGATCGGCAGACTCGATATCGGTCACATTCTTTATCAGCAGTGGTGCTTCAGTCTGAAGTGCGCTTTCCGTACTGCTTTCCTGAATCTTGTCAAAACGGTTCAGATACTTTTTAAAGTTCAGTTTGATAAAAATCGATTTTGCTTCGGGTGTAAACAGAGCATCTGACGGATCCTCTGAAGGAGATGCGGCAAGGAGTGCCTCCTGGTAAAGATCATCAGCATTCCCCAGATCGACATCCTTTTTGATCGTGGCCAAAACCTTGCTCATCTGCGCCATATCATAATGCTCGGCCAGCATATTCCGGGCGCGCGGAGGTTTTACTTCGTCAATATGAGCATAGGCCTCTTCGATCGAGCCATACTGCTCGATCAGATTAGTGGCTGTCTTTTCACCGATTCCAGGGACACCGGGAATATTATCCGACGCATCACCCATCAGGGCTTTTACGTCGATAAACTCTATCGGCGTGACATGGTAGAGATCCTTCACCTCCTGCGGATGATAGATCTCATATACAGTTGTACCTTTTCTGGTTTTCGGAATACAGATCGTGGTGTGTTCATCAGCTAACTGGAGCAGGTCCCGATCTCCCGAAACAATCAGGACTTCCTGCCCGTTTCCCCCAAACAGCGCGGCCAGTGAGCCCAGCACATCATCTGCCTCAAAGCCTTCTTTTTCGACAGTCTTGATGCCCATAGCGTTCAGAAGCTCCTTTGTGAGAGGAACCTGCTCGCGCAGTTCCGGCAGCATAGGCTTTCGTGTGCCTTTATACTCTTTGAACATCTCATGGCGAAATGTGGGAGCATGGACATCAAAAGCGACCATAAGACCATCCGGCTGTTCCTGCGAAAGGAGCATAAACAAAATAGACAGAAATCCGTAGACCGCACCTGTATGCGTTCCCTCGGCATTCGTAAAATCGGGCATCCCGTAAAAGGCTCTGTGTATCAGACTGTGCCCGTCTAAAAGCATTATTTTACCCATATTGCTCTCCTGCATACTTATTGATCAGATCGGAAGACATCCTGCTCTATTCTGACAGCTTTCTCATACCGACGCTGATGGTTCATACGTGCCTCCGGTGTCCTGCACTTGAACCGGGATGACGCAAACCGCTCATCCAGAGACACTACTGTCTCCTCCAATACTCTTTTATCCGCATAGTACAGCAGATCTTCGACCGACGGATAGTATTGATTCTTATATCTGATCGAAAGTTCCTTGTGGAGGGACAAACTGTCGTGTTCGCTGATGATATCTGCAACCAGTTCATATCCCTCGCCGCGCAGTTTCAGTGCACCGATCGTGGAATGATACCGATCAATGCGTGCAAAGTCATGCAACATAGCAGCTGCATACAACAGCTCTCTGTCATAGATGCTTCCGTCAGGATCAAGAATACCAGCGATATCCAGCACCATATTCGCCACTCCCTTCATATGGCGCCTTATATGTGCAGGAACCTGATAGCGATCCAAAAGTTCAGTGATTTCATCGTCATTTGGTACGGCAGTCGGAGTAGAACCGATAAAACGTACATCAAAATTAACATTACCATCACTCACATCGGTGTTCAGCTGCGTGACACTTGCGTAAGGGATCATAGTTTCCATGATCCTGTCAGGATCGATCTCGCCCAGATATGCGAGCGCTGACCGGATGACGCCGACATGAGCTACAACAAAGCAGATTTCTTCGGTATTACCTGCATTCGGTAATAATGCGATCTCTCTCAGACCGCCGATAAAGCGGTTACCCGCTTCCTGAAACGATTCGCCTCCCGGTGCTTTAAAGTCCCAGAAGTTCTCACCGCGTTTCTGGTATGTCTTCGGATAGCGCATTTTAATATCACTGAAGCGCATGTTCTCCCATTCACCCATATTCACTTCATGGAAATCATCACAGACCTGCACAGAGCCTGATCCGGACAACCTGCGCTTTGCCATGGCACCGGCTGTATCCAGACATCTCTGAATAGGACTTGAATAGATGTGGAAAGGCTTTGGATCATGAAGGAGCTGACGCGCCATCCACATGCCGAGTCTGCCAGCCTGGGTCTTTCCGAATTCAGACAAAGGCACATCGGTTATGCCGATACACCGCTTTCCGTCAGATTGGATCTCTCCGTGTCGGATGAGATAAATTGTTTTTTTAAATGATGTCATTGAGACTGTCCTTTGATAATCACTGCCGTTCCGTGCAGATCTGGAATCGGTGTGCAGTAGAGACCGTATTCATTAAAAAACTCGACCGCTGCGCGATGCACCCCCGGGTACTGGGTGGAATGATAGTCGTGCAGCAAAATAAACCCGCCGGGATTTAGACGCGGATAAAAATATCGAAGACCTGCCATCGTCGGTTCATACAGATCCGTATCCAGGCTGACACCCGCAAAATGTTCTGTATTCAAATCATCCGCTGTGACTGTTACGTCCCCATTTGCTGAAACTGCTCCCTGGGCCAGACTTTCGGGGAAACGTCCCTGACAAATATACACATGTGCAGGATCGCTCATTTTCCCGAGAACGATCTTTACTGAGGTGTCTGAAAAATCTCCTGCAACAGCAAAAGCGTTGCGCCCGCCCAGTTTCCTTTCAGTAATCAGATCCTCCTCGGCAAATCCCTCGAATGTGTCAAAGAGGTAGAGTCTTCTCTCCGGGAACAATCTGTTCAATTCAGCGGCAAAAGCACCCTGATAAACGCCAAGCTCCGCAATGCTTCCGGGGACATCCCGCTCTCTTATCTGTTTCGCAAGCAGTCTGAGTGAAGCAAGCCGCATATCGATCTTGGAACGCAGTTCATGTACTGTACAGATCTCGCCCGTAAACCCGGCATCTGTTAACCGGTCTTTGATCTGCTTACACGCCTCCCGGTTGATAATGGCCAGCAAGATTCGATCAGGCACTCTGTTTCTAAAAGCCTCATCGGGTGAGCACACCGGTATGCCGTCGATGATGCTGCCCTGCAGCTTCTCGTTATTGTCGATGAAACCGTCCAGCTTCTGATCTGCCGGCAGCCATGCAGCTGCCATCTGTCCCGCCTGTCCGGCTCCGAAGATCATGACATGCTTCATGGTTTTAGATCCTCTATGCTCTCATTCTCATAGTATTGTCTTACCTCGAAGTACTCTTTAGGCGTATCAGCATCCATAAGCGCGCCCTTGTCTTCAACATCTAAAAAAACACTCTCAACAGATAGTGATTGAAGCGCTCCTTCCAATCCTCTCTCTCCCGCATAAAGCAAGATATCAGGTATAAGAGATGCGTCCAGCAGGATCGGATGCCCTTTTTCACCCCGCGATACCGGAATGACGATAGGCGCATCGGAGGCAAGTTCAGCAAGCAATGTCGATTCTTTAAAAGCCGGAACATCGACAGGTGTGAAGAAAAAGCGGTCACATTGATCTTTGATACAGTTAAGTCCAATCTTAACTGAGTCAAACATCTGCGTCGTTGCATAATCCGCATTTTCAACGATCGTAACAGGATAACCCTTGAGTGCCTCACGTACTTCTTCAGACCGGAAACCGGAGACAACGACAATTTCATCTACACCGGCATTCAGGAAATGTGTGACAACCACCTCGATGATTGTCTTCCCGCCCAGAGGAAGTGTCTGTTTAAGCGCACCCATCCTCGTTGACATACCTGCCGCCGTAATAACGGCACCGATTTTTCGCCTAGTATCCATATATAAACTATACCATAAAACACTTATAAATTCACCGGGGACGTGTTATACTACAAAAGTATTCGCTTCTGATTATATGCCTGAAGTGACGATCTTGAACAGGAATCATTATCACTATGTTTGAATGGAACCCGGAAAAAATACGCTTTCGCATCGACTCGGTACAGCGCTCAACATTTCATCAGCAAATTGCCCGTGTGCTCGCCGGTAAATTTGATGACCCATCATCTGTCAGCCTGTGTGATGCCGGATGTGGTCTGGGCTTTTTATCTCTGGCACTCTCCGAGCATTTTAAGCAGATAACTTCCATTGATATCAGTCCTCTCGCACTTTCCGTACTGCAGAGAGAAACCACTGTGCGCGGTATCCGTAATATCAGCATACTGCAGGAGGACCTGCTCTATGATCCAAAAGTCATCCCGGGCCTTTATGACGGCATGGTCTTCTCCTTCTTTGGCAATGTTTCGGAGATCCTGCAGATTGCCGGCCCCCGCTGCCACAACCGTATTTTCATTCTAAAGAAAAACGATCATCACCATCGCTTTTCTGTCAGTCATGCTCTCCGCGAGCATGATTCCATGGCCTGGGCATTAAAAGATCTGCGGGAACAGGGCCTGCGTTTCACCAAAGAAGATATGTCGATAGAGGACGGCCAACCCCTGCGCAGCCTGGAAGATGCGGAGCTCTTCTTCCGTCTCTACGCCCGCGGTGAAGATAAGAACCTGATCACACGCAACTATGTTAGATCACTCCTGCAGGAAACGAGCGATGATGAGTTTCCTTTCTACTATCAGCGTCCCTGCATATTCTCCATCCTGACGGTTGATATGTCTTCGTATCATCATATTTAAAAGGATATAGTATGAAGCATCTTTTTCTTACAGGCGAAAAACAAATAGGCAAATCAACTCTGCTGCGCAAATGGTTCGACCGTATTGATGCCGGCATATCCGGTTTCTATACCCAAAAGCATATGTCCGGTGATGGGCATTTGTATGTACATATGCTTTCTGCTGAAAGAGGAGATCTGCCGTCAAGAGATAATATCCTGTTTGACTGCCGCGCGCGCGATCTGGCCGCGGCTTCTGAACGCTTTAATCTTCTGGGTTGTTCCATGCTGCATCCAACTCCTGCCACCGAACTGATCATCATGGATGAGATCGGTGTCATGGAAGAAAAAGCCGCTCTGTTCTGTGAAGCTGTACTGCATACGCTGGATGGATCCATTCCTGTCATCGGTGTGTTGCGCAAAGAATCATCAGACCCGCCGATCATACACTCGATTAAAAACCATCCGGATGTAACCATCATTGAAGTGACAAAAGAAAACCGGGATGAGCTTGCCATAAGCCTCCCGGAGATCCTTTTACCTTATTCTCATCACTCCTGATGACTGATCAGATCTATCACGACTTCTCCCGCCATCAGATAGCCAACGACAGGTGGAACAAACGAGACTGTCCCCGGTGTTCTGGCCTGTTCTCTGTCACAAGCCGCCGCTTTGACCGGTGTTTCTCCTGAACAAACTACTTTCAGGTTTTTGATCCCTCTCTTTCCAAGTTCCCTGCGCATCACTTTCGCCAGCGGATCAATCGAAGTCTTGCTCAAGTCCGTGACTTTGAACGCGCTGCCCTGCAGTCTGTTCCCGGCTCCCATAGAACTGATGATCGGTACACCGCAGGAAACGGCCCGGGTAATCAGTTCTATCTTTGCCGTGACGGTATCGATCGCATCAATTATATAATCATAGTGACTCAGATCGATCTGCTCTGCTGTTTCCGGCAGATAAAAAAGATCATATGTGCCGACACGGCAGTCAGGGTTGATTCGGGAAACCATCTCCTGCATGACCTGCACTTTCTTACGCCCTATCGTCCGATAATCGGCAACGATTTGACGGTTGATATTACTCTCTTCCACGACGTCCCTGTCGATCAGATCGATAGCGCCGATACCGCTTCTGGCAAGAGCCTCGGCGGCCGGCCCTCCGACGCCTCCAACACCGAACACAGCTACTTTGCTCTGTTTTAAAATATCAAAGGCACTCTGGCCGATCAGCCTGATTGTCCGTACATCTCTTTCCGACACTTTATCTTTCCTGCTTTGAAAAAGAGCCTCCGAAACACTTCGGAGGCTTTATGCTGGGTTTAAGCAGATGACGGGAATCGAACCCGCCTCGCCAGCTTGGGAAGCTGGAGTTCTACCGATGAACTACATCTGCATGTCCAGGTCATCATATCACGGCTTCGTTGAAAAATCAATTGACCCGCGCAGGATTTCACGTACTTCCTGCAGGTTTCTGATATCGTAATCGATCTTGATATCAGCCGGCAGAGGATCGCCTGCAGGATTATACCACACACATGTCATACCCTGCTCATAGCCGCCTTTCATATCGCTGGTCAGCGAATCACCCACCATGAGGATCTCCCGTCTTTCACATGACGGTATCCTCGCAAAGACATATTTGTAAAAACCTGCTGACGGTTTATCAAAACCAGTTTCTTCTGAAATAAAAGCAGCGTCAACGATCTTGTCAAATCCCGAGTTTGCCAGTTTGTTCTCCTGGGCGCGTTTTGTTCCGTTCGTCACGATGTACTGCCGAATTCTGCCACGCAGATCTGAAAGCAGCGTGAAACTGTCATCGTTATACACTGTAGTTTCACCGAGCGCGACCTGGTAATGGTCGTTAAATTCCTCAACAGAATCTGTCGGCAGCCCCAGTTCTTCAAAAAACTCAATGAAGCGTTGTAAAAGCAGTGTCCTTTTGTCATACTTTCCGGTCTCAATCAACCGCCAGTATTTTTCATTGATCTCATCATAACGGTCTACTGCCGCATCATCGCAAGGCCCAAGTTCCAAACGCTCAAACATTGCCTTGATCGCATGTTTCTGTGCATGTTTGAAGTTGGTCAGTGTTCCGTCAAAATCCCACAGAATGATCTTATACATAGCACCTGATCCTGTTTTTAAGGGCGGCAAAGAATTGCCGCCCGCATCATAATCCACACCTAGGCGGATTCGAACCGCCGCTCCCGCCTCCGGAGGGCGGTGCTCTATCCCCTGAGCTATAGGTGTCCACGGCGGTTATGTTACCACAAACAGATTTAAAAGTAAAGGCGATAAAAAGCAGAATAAATCGACTGTCAACACTGCTTTCTGTTCAGTAAAATCACCTGTGTAAAAGCCTGATAAACAATACTGACGATAAGGAGGAAGTATGAGTAAAAGAACATCATCTGATCAAATTATCAATTTAGCTAAACTTGAAATCGAAGATTATGAGAGTGTCCGGGAAAGAATAGTTGTCCGGGCTGTCAATAAAAAACGCAGCATGTCACTGCTGAAAGATACGCCGCATCTTGATATGCTGGACCTGACACTTTTCTGTTATATCGATCTGGGAATAACCGATGACGGATGGACACAGGCTGTCCGAGTCAGAAAACGCCATCTTGAATTGTGGGGCATCACAAAAGCGCGTCTTTTTGACGATGCGCTTGAAAATACTCCGCATTGTCTTCCTCCCCTGTTCGCACCTCTTGATGAAGTCATGACCGGGATCAACGAAAACTATACCGGTGATTTCACAGAGGATGGCTATCCGCGTTCAGAGGGCCTTCCTTTAAGTTTTATTCTGACTAATATGCGTAAACGTTACGGCGCCTGCACTCTTTTTTATCCGGGGCTTCTGGAAGAAGTTTACAATAAGATAGGCGCATTCTATATACTTCCCGGCAGCATTCACGAATTATTTCTGATTCGCGACAAAGAATTCATCGATCCGGAAGGACTGGCGAAGGTAGTCATGGATGTCAATCAATGCGAGGAAATGATACCGGAGTATCTATCCGATCACCTTTACTATTACGGCGGGAAAGACGTACCTCTGCAGATCGTCTCAGATTCCTGCAGCTTTTCTGATTAGCTCAGCTGTCTCTGACGCCTTTTTGCCGTCTGTTTCGATCGTCACATCTGCTGTCTGAGCGTAAAACTGTTCACGTTCCCGCTCCATTTTCCTGATATGCTGCAGCAAATCTTCTTCAGTTTTTGTTCCCTGCAGAAGCGGTCTGACCGGGCCATCTGCCTTGATACGTTTAAGTACTGTCTCCGGGCTTGCCGTCAACCTGATCACTGACCCGTTTTGCTTCAGAAGCTCTCTGTTCTCTTTTCTGAGCACAACACCGCCGCCACATGAAAGCAAAACAGTCTCTTTCTGATCAGAAAGAGACTTTAAAAACGCAGAAAGAGCCTCGAACTCCCGATCGCGAAACGACTCTTCCCCGTATGCATGCATATAATCAGGGACAGACATCCCTGTTCTATCCTCGATCAGCTTATCGAGATCATACCATTTACAGCCGGTAAGGCGCGCAGTTTCGCTTCCTGCCGCACTCTTGCCGGTACCCATAAATCCAATCAGAAAAATGTTCATAACATCTCCCAAAAAACGGCTGCCGTACAAAACATTGTCCGACAGCCGCCTTTATTATACCAGTTAACAACGAATCATGATCACACGCGTGAGAGATACTCACCGGTTCTTGTGTCGATCTTAAGCACGTCACCTTCATTAACGAACAGCGGAACCTGTACGGTCGCGCCCGTCTCAACCGTGGCCGGCTTGGTAGCGCCCTGCGCTGTATCGCCCTTAAATCCGGGCTCAGTCGCTGTAACAGCCAGTTCGACAAACAGCGGAGGTTCAACAGTAAACGGATTGCCCTGATAGGATACGACCTTTACCATCTCGTTTTCCTTTACAAACTCAAGTGCATCTCCGATCGTTTCCTGGCCGATCTCGATCTGCTCGTATGTCTCCATATCCATGAAATAATAGAGATCTCCGTCCGTATAAAGATATTGCATCTCTTTGCGCTCAATACGGGCCGGCGGGAACTTTTCTGTCGGCCTGAAAGTCTTCTCAACGACACTTCCGCCCATGACGTCTCTTAGCTTAGTGCGGACAAAAGCAGCGCCCTTGCCAGGCTTAACATGCTGGAACTCGATGATCTGATAAACTGTTCCGTCGATCTCGACTGTCATTCCATTGCGAAAATCACCTGCTGCTACCATTCTTATTCCTCCTTGAAACCATGATTCTTATCAGTCATTTTTATAGGCATATCATATAATACTGACGCAATATTTGCAAGATGATCGGGCAATTTACAAAGCACTGAGCATCTCTCTTATCTTATCGAACGCGTCATTGATTCCGGCCGGGTTCTTGCCTCCGGCCTGCGCCATCGTCGGACGTCCGCCGCCTCCTCCTCCGATCAGTTTGGCTGCTTCCCGGATAAGATTGCCGGCGTGAGCGCCTGCCTTTATTGCTCCATCAGTTGCTGTCACGAGCAGTGTGACTTTTCCTCCGGCTACAGAAGCAATCGCGGCGACACCGTCACCCATCTTCTCTTTACATGTGTCACCGAGATCACGTAACTGCTCTGTGCCCATATCTTCGACAGACAGGAACATGGCCTTGAATGAACCGACCTGCTCGATCTGAACCTCAGACTCTCCGGCTGCAGCCTTGGCCAGTTTTTGCGAAAGAGAGTCAATCTTCTTTTGAAGCTGTTTATTCTCATCTACAACGGCATGGGCTCTTTCGACAACATTTTCACGTGTACCCTTGAGCGTCTGCGCCACATCCAGAAGCTTCTTTTCGACAGAAGCGTAATAATCCAGAAGGCCTGTTGAAGTCAGAGCTTCAATACGGCGTACACCGGCAGCGACACCTGTCTCGGAAATGATCTTGAACGCACCGATCTCACCGGTTGCATGAACGTGAAGACCGCCGCAGAATTCTCTGGAGAAATCGCCCATTGAGACGACGCGGACGACGTCACCGTATTTTTCCCCAAACAATGCCTGCGCGCCGGTTTTCTTTGCTTCCTCAATCGGCATGTTTTTGGCGACGACCATAAGATTGAGACGAATCTCTTTATTGACCAGATCTTCTACTTCTCTGATCTCCTCTCCTGTCATCGGAGCAAAGTGTGAGAAGTCAAAACGCAGCCGCTTGTCATTCACTGCTGATCCCTTCTGCTCTACATGGTCACCCAGAACCACCTTAAGTGCTTTCTGAAGAAGATGCGTCGCGCTGTGATTGCGCTGTGACAGCTTTCTCTTTTCAACATCGACAATGAGATCCGCCTGCTGATTAGCCGCGATCACGCCGGATGTCACGCTGCCGATATGGCCAATCTTATTGCCCAGTATCTGCTGTACGTCTTCGACTTTAAACTCACCGGTTTCTGTCCTGATGATACCGATATCGGCTTCCTGACCGCCCATCTCAGCATAATACGGAGTAATATCAGTGAACACGGTGCCCCGGCATCCTTCCATGAGAGAATCAAGAACCTTCTCTTCCTCATCCACTCCTTCGTCAGCGGGATATTCGAATCCTGTAATTGCTGCGATATCAGATGTTGCTTCAGTCTGATCATAACCGATAAAGAGCGATGCCATCGCAGCCGGAAGCTTCTCATAGACACTGGCATCCGCACCCATATAGGTGTTGGCGCTTGCATCTTTCAGACGGTCAGCACGCGCTGTCTCCTTCTGCTTTTCCATACATGCGGCAAAGCCCTGCTCATCAACCGTGATATTCTTCTCCGCCAGGATCTCTTTTGTCAGATCGAGCGGGAAGCCAAAAGTGTCATGCAGACGGAACGCTTCTTCTCCCGGCAATTCTGTCTTGCCTTCTTCCGCCATCTTCTCCTCCAGTTTTTCCAGAATGGCGAGGCCCTGGTCAACCGTACGGTCAAACTGAGCTTCTTCCTGTCTGAGCGTTGACAGAATAAACGCTTCCTTCTCCGCAAGATTCGGATAAGCGTCTTTTGAACCTTCGATGACTGTCCCGGCAAGATCGATCAGAAAAGCACCCTGAATACCGAGGATCCTTCCGTGACGGCAAGCCCGGCGCAAGAGGCGCCTTAGAACATAGCCGCGTCCTTCGTTAGACGGGGTAATGCCGTCTGAAAGCATAAATGTTACGGCACGGATATGGTCTGTGATCACGCGGATCGAAATATCGTCTTTTTCATTCTCTAAATACTCTTTCTGCGCGATCCTGCAGACATGATCCCGAAGCGCTTTGATATTGTCGATGTCAAAGATGGATTCGACATCCTGTACGACCATAGCAAGGCGCTCTAATCCCATTCCGGTATCGATATTCTTATGTTCCAGGGGCTCGTAATGACCCTTTCCGTCACCGTCAAACTGCGTGAAAACATTGTTCCAGACTTCACAGTACCGGTCACAGTCACATCCTACTGTACAATCCGGTTTTCCGCATCCGTACTGTTCTCCGCGGTCATAATAGACTTCTGAACACGGTCCGCAAGGTCCGCTGCCGTGCTCCCAGAAATTGTCTTCTTTTCCGAATCGGAAGATTCTTTCTTTCGGAATGCCGATATCTTTATTCCAGATATCAAACGCTTCATCGTCATCCAGATAGACAGACGGATAGAGCCTGTCAGGGTCGAGACCCACAGTCTCAGTCAGAAACTCCCAGCACCATGCAATCGCTTCTTTCTTAAAGTAATCACCAAAGGAGAAATTGCCGAGCATCTCAAAGAATGTAGCATGGCGGTTCGTCAGACCGACATTGTCAATATCTCCGGTCCTGACACACTTCTGGCAGGAGGCCATGCGTTTACTTGGAGGTGTCTCCAGCCCTGTAAAATAAGGCTTTAAGGGTGCCATACCGGCGTTGATGAGCAAAAGACTCTCATCATTCTGCGGTACAAGCGAAAAAGAATCAACCACATAGTGATTCTTTCCCTCAAAGAATTTTAAAAACATCGAACGTAGTTCATTGACTGTGTAAAAAGCCATCAGTCGTCTCCTTTCAGTATCAGTTCATCATATAATCTGCCGTAACACTCAGCAGAAGCATTCCAGGAAAAATCCTTGTTCATGCCGCGTTCCACGATTTTGTTCCAGCATCTTTTGTGATTATAGTATATATCCTGCGCATAACGCAGAATGTTCAAAAACTCTCCGGCGTCTGCTCCGGCGAACGAGAATCCGCATCCGGTGTCCTCGTATTCATTGTACGGCTCTACTGTATCTTTCAGGCCGCCGGTTTCACGTACAACCGGCACCGAACCGTACCGCATTGAGATCATCTGTGACAGCCCGCAGGGCTCAAAGATCGACGGCATGATAAAGGCATCGCTTCCGGCATAGATATGTCGTGCCGTCTCTTCGCTGTATCCGTTGTAGAAAGCCACCTGTCCGGGATAAGCGCGGATAAAGTATTCAAACATATCCTCATACTTCTTATCGCCGCTGCCGATCACAGCAAGCTGAACCTGATCATGCACCAGAGCCTCGATGACTGATCCGACGAGATCAAAGCCTTTCTGATCAGTCAGACGGCTTACGATACCGTAGACCATTTTCCCGGGGTTCTGCTCCAGACCCATTCTCTGCTGAAGCGCTTTCTTGCAGACCGGTTTCTGCCTGCGGAATGTATTGACATCAAAATGGTGCCTGAGATAAGGATCATGCATCGGATCAAATTCGTCAAGATCCAGACCGTTTACGATACCGGAAAGCTTTCCGGCGCACGAATCTATCACAGCCTCGAGACCTTCACCGTAAAACGGAGTCCTGATCTCCTGGCTGTATGTCTCGCTGACTGTTGTCACACGGTCAGCTGTCACAATGCCGCCCTTCATGTAATTGGCATCTCCGAAAGCCTCCAGAATACCGTCGGCGAAGTAATGCTTGTCCAGCCAGGTGATATCCTTTACCTGGTCAAGACCCCATCTTCCCTGGAAACGCAGATTATGGATCGTCAGAATCGTTTTGACATCTCCTCTGGGATCCGCCTGAGTACGCATCTGATCAATAAAGACAGGAATGAGGGCTGTCTCCCAGTCGTGGCAGTGAATGATATCCGGTTTGAAATCAAGATGATCGCATGCCTCGATCACCGCTTTCGAGAAGAAAGCAAATTTCTCTATATCCTGATAGATCTCTCCATACGGATAATCTCCCGCAAAATAAAACTCATTGTCAATGAAATAATAAGTGATGCCGTCATGCATAAGTTCAAGCACGCCGACATATTGATGACGCCATCCCAGATCAATGTAAAAATGCGTCTTATATTCCATCCGGTCAGACCATTCGGGGGCGATGCACAGATACTTGGGAACCATCACACGCACATCGTACCGTTCCGGATCAAGGTGTTTGGGCAGGGCGCCGGCAACATCCGCCAGTCCGCCTGTCTTAATGAACGGGTTACACTCAGAAGTCGCGAACAGTATGTTTTTCTTTGTAGGTTTTAGCAAGACTCAGCATCTCCTTTGCATTGTTGACAGCGGCCGGTGTGATCTTTGTTCCGCCAAGTATTCTGGCCAGTTCACCGGCAGCTTCATCCTCGCCAATCTGTCGTATGTGTGTAATCGTCTCCTCTATTCCTTCCGTATCTTTTATTTCCTTCTCAATCAGATAGTGCGCATCCGCCATCGAAGCAATCTGTGCAAGATGTGTGATGCAGATGACCTGATGCGTCAAACTGATCGAACACAAACGCTCAGCAACAGCACCGGCAGTGCGTCCGCTGATCCCTGCGTCGATCTCATCAAAAATGAGTGTCTTTCCTGTCTCGCGGCCGGCCATGACTGTTTTAACAGCCAGCATGATTCTCGACAATTCTCCGCCGGATGCGATCTTAGACAACTCCCGCATCGGTTCGCCGGGATTAGGGCCAATCATAAAAATGATCTCATCGCAACCGTCGGGCGTGACAGGTCCGTTCGGTTCGACCCTGATCTCAAAGCGGTTATCTGCAAAATTCAATTCTTTAAGACTGTCTGAGATCTCATGTGCCATCAGCGCGGCAAAACGTCTGCGTCCCTCCGTCAGGACAGCACATTTGTCACGGAGGATCTCTTCCTGCTCGCGCCGTCTGGCTCCCAGCTCATCCAGTGTTTCCTCAGCCCGCTCAAGAAGAGCCAGCCTCTCTTTCTTGCCGGTACAAAGAGCATTGATCTCTTCCAGTGTACCGCTGTATTTATTCTTAAGTCGGTTGAGCAGATCCAGACGATTGCCGATCCGGTCTGCCTCCTGCGGTGAATAATCAAATTGATCCAGATAAGATGACAGCTCACGTGTGATATCTGATACCAGTTCGTCTGCCTGAAGCAGCTGATCGTACAGTGACCCGGCATGATCATCAAAACGCCTGATGTCGCCCAGTTCTCTCAGGCTCCGTGCCATCATTCCGGAAGCACCTCCTTCAGCACCGCCGTCCAGGGCTTCACGCGCGCCTGCAAGGCCTTCTGTGATTTGCTGCGCATGCGAAAGACGTGTAAACTCATTTTCGAGTTCTTCGTCTTCTCCGCTTCTTAACTGTGCCTGTTCGATTTCCTGAATCTCGTATGCTAAAAGATCGATCTCGCGCTGACGCCTGTCTCTGTCCTCACCGATCTCGCTGATCTGTTTTCTTGTTGTCTGAAGATCCCTGTATGCTTTTGCCGTCTCTGCTTTGGCCAGCTTGATCACATCTGCGCCGAAATCATCCAGGAGCGTACCCTGACCTCCTGAATCGAGAAGGATCTGTGCATCACGCTGACCGTAAACGTCAAGCAGCACTGATGCGATACTCCTGAGCTGTTTCTGTGTGACGTTTTCTCCGTTGACACGACTGACGCTTCTTCCGTCCATCAGCCGTCTTGAGATGACCAGCAGCCCGTCAGAAAGATCAAGTTCGTCATCGGTCTTGAGCAACTCCTCTTTCACGGAATCATTGTCAACAGAAAAGACTAATTCCACAAAACCTGCCTTCTCCCCACTGCGGATCATATCACTTGTATAACGGCCGCCGAGAGCCAGCAGCACCGATCCGATCAGAATGGATTTTCCGGCACCTGTCTCTCCGGTCATGATGTTCAGGCCCTTCTGAAAGTCCACGGTTATATCCTTGAACAAGGCCAGGTTTTTTACAGTGAGGTTTATGAGCATGATCCGTTACGACTCCCGTATGATATCACGTATCTTATCGATGACGTCAGCCACATCTTCTTTGTGCCTGATCGCGCAGAATACGTTGTCATCTCCTGCTATTGAACCGGCAACCTGACTCCAGTTCATGGCATCCACAGAAGCTGCCACAGCCATTGCCATGCCGGGTACAGTACGGAGCACCAGGATATTCTCGGCCTGATCCATCGAAATAAATCCATCCCGAAGGATGCGGCGGTATTTATCGAGCTCCGTATGACTGTCTGCCTTAACGGCCGCGTATTTAAAATGTCCTTTTGCATCAACTATTTTAGTCAGTTTCAGCATGCGGATATCACGTGATATCGTGGCCTGCGTTGTTTTGAACCCGGCTTTACGCAGATAATCGGCCAGCTCATCCTGTGTCTCAACATCATACTTGGAGATAATC
>JAFWDW010000064.1 GCA_017515965.1 Lachnospiraceae bacterium | reverse complement strand
TATTTCAAAACTTCCAAATCGGTGTCGACACTGTTGATGTCGCCTTTCTTGAAATGACTCAAGAGCGTCTGCATTCTGTTGATGCCGGTGGCGGCAACAGCGTTCAGATTGGCCTTTGCCTTGCCTGCGGCGTTCGCATCGATGGCATGTTCCAAAGCCTCTCCGTAAATATCGCAGAGCTTCTCCATCTGCGGATAATGAGCGGGATTCTCGGTGAAATAATTGAACAGCTCTACAGTGTGACTCCTCAAAGTCAACAATTCAAGCTTGATCGCCTTGTCATCGGCGGCATTGATCCCTTTGTCCAGGATGGCCAGGAAAGCGGCCTTTTTCTCGGATACTTTTTCTGCCAGCTCCTTATCGGGAGCATCCGGTGACTTGACGGGTACAGTCTCGTCTTTGATCATTTCCAGAGATAAGCCCTGACATTTACTGTCGACATTAAAATCAAACTCACAATCCGCATTGTTATGCCAATCGTCAGCGGAGATTTTTGTCGTCTCAATGTGATTGCCGTCAGCATCCTCGACTTTGACACGGGCCGCAAAGGATTTAAAATCATACCCGCTCTCGTTCGTCAAAACAGATGCAGATGATGACGCGTATTGGCATCTTCCTTGCTTTCTTCTGACCAGCACTGGGAGAGATGCAGAGACAGAAACCAGGTAAATATACTCTGGATCATCTTTATTTCAGTTTGATGCTTTTTCGGAGCAGCCTTAATTTCAACTGCGTATTCTGATAGATTCATACTCATTCCGTTTTGATAAGCGGTTCCGGCTGACTGACTTCTTCTGACTCTGTTTTTATCCCTACGACCCCGGGCGCTAGCTCTGCCGTCAGGGTTCCTTCGACAGGTATAGCCTCGAGCGAGCTGTTGATATTTTCATTGTTGTCCATGCTCATTTCCTCCTTGCTTTTCACTATTTCAAGTATACCTAAATTCACCCATAAAGACAACGCGATCATACTGCACGAAGGGAGGTTATGTATTATAATTAAGGGGAAAGGGCAGTAGTGTGTGAAAGGAGAGAGGGATGAAAAGAAGTTGGATCTTTTTAATATCATTTGTACTTGTGTTCAGCACGCTTTTGATGAGCGGTTGTGGCGGAGAGCCGGAGAATGAATTAGTCGACAAGTGGGACTGCATCGCTCTCGAGCGGACCACGGTCAAGCCCACGGGCGGCAAGCTCGAGGAGGACGTCTTTACACAGGCGAACGATAAGTCCAGTATGGTCGTAAAGAACGGCGGGAAAATCACGATCAAGCTCAGGTCGAGCTTTCACAATGAGACCATCAAAGGAACTTGGAAGTACGTTGACGGACAAGGCAGCAACCCGTATCTGGAAGTATCCTATGACGACGGGAAAACCATTATTGTCCAGGAGGATCAGTATCAGAACTGCTACATCGAGATCCCGGACGGCGATCTGTTCGGATACAAATACACCTTCTGGAGGAAGAAGTAACAGTAAGGAGAATGATCATGATTAAGGTGTATTGCTACAGCAGGTGCACCACCTGCAAGAAAGCCCTGAAATGGCTGGATGAAAAGGGCATTGAACATGAGGTGATCGACATCAAAACAGATCATCCTGACGAGGCGGCGCTGCGGAAATACTATGCCATGAGCGGACTTCCTTTGAAACGGTTCTTCAATACGAGCGGGCTTCCCTATCGTGAGCTTGGTCTGTCGAAAAAGCTGCCCGACATGAGCGAAGATGAGCAGCTCGCGCTGTTGGCGACAGACGGCATGCTGGTTAAACGTCCCCTGGTCGTGGGCGAAGATTTCGTGCTGACCGGGTTTAAAGAGAAAGAATGGATCGAGAAACTGCAGTAAGCGAGCTTGAAAACATCAGGAAAGGCGATCAGAGGACAGGACATGATTGAGCAGCTGTTTGAGTCAAAAGAAAAGAAGGTCGAATACATCGAACTGATCTACGATCTGATCTTCGTATACATCATCGGCCGTAATAATGCTCTGCTGCATATCTTTGAAAACGGGTTCGTAGCATGGCCTGCGTTTCTTGCGTATATTATGACGACACTGGCTGTGATTCAGATCTGGAATTACTCGACTTATTATATTAATATTTACGGCAGGCACAGCGTCAGGGAGCATGTCTTTTTGTTTATTAACATGTTTCTGCTGTACTTTATCGGCGAGGGAACCCGGATAGACTGGCATGGGTTTCATACTCAGTACCATGCCGCCTGGGCACTGATTCTGATCAATATCGGGGTGCAGTATCTGATCGAGCTCAGACACCATGAAGAGGGAGATAACCAGAAGCAGATCATCCGGATGACAGTGATCCTTTTCGCGGAAGCATTGATCGTCCTGGCTGGAATCCCGGTGTATCAGGCGACACATACCACGTGGCTTTCTCTGATCGCGATCGTTTTTGGCGTAGCCGCCGTTCTTGTGTTCGGACAAAGAAACAGCGGCACATTCGTGGACTTTTCTCACCTGTCAGAGCGGGCGATGCTGTATGTGGTCTTCACCTTCGGTGAAATGATTATCGCGATCGCATCGTATTTCAACGGGGAGTTTTCGCTGCGCAGCTCTTATTTTGCGCTGATGGCCTTCCTGATAATCGTTGGCCTGTTCGTCAGTTACGGGGTGTTTTACGATCATATCCTCGATCGCGACAAGGAGACGAACGGCCTCAGCTATATGATCCTGCATCTCTTCATGATCTTTGCTCTGAACAACATCACGAACGGGCTGGAGTTCATGCGCGAAGAAGAGGTCAGAGTGCTCCCGAAGACGCTGTTTCTGACAGTGTCATTTCTCATGTTTTTTGCCCTGCTTTTTGCACTGGGCGGACGGCACGCGAAGGCAAAATGCTTCAGATATAAGCTGTTCTGCCTGCAGGGGGCGCTGATCGGTCTGGTCTTTGCGGTGCTGATGTTCCTTTTCAGGAACGAGATGACAGTCAATATCGCGATATCCGTTGTGTTTGTGTTCGCGCTCTTTGGAATGATCTACTGGTACGGCAGAAAGGTAGAGGAGTAGGTGATGGAACTACAGAAAGTGGGCGCGGGATCTTTTG
>JAFWDW010000063.1 GCA_017515965.1 Lachnospiraceae bacterium | reverse complement strand
GTAAAAGGATTTATCACTTACAAACTGCTGCTGGATGAGGTTAGCAGGCTGCCTGTGATTGAGATCGGTACAAACCGTTTTGATCCGGCCCGGATTCTGGAAGGACTGCTCCGGCAGGCGCAGGACAAGGGCGTGACAAATCCGGAAGAGTACGCGGTTAAGAACTGGATCGTACGTGCGCAGAATATACTGATTAACTGTGCAGTATACTCTTTCACGGAGCATTACCGGGAACTGATGGAAGGAACCTGCCGGCACGACCTGTTTTCCGGCTCCCCCGGGGAACAGCTGGCAGAGCTTCTGGGCGATGTCGCCTATACACATGTTTTCTCCAGCCGTCCGATCTGCCGTTTGCAGAAGTCGGAAGAAGTGATGATTGATTACCTCCTGGATCACTTCGTGAGGGCTGTGCTGGAGCCTGACGCTGCAGGGCAGGCAGAAGAAGACTATCTGTTGGTGCATATTCCGTCTGTATCAGATAATTATGTCAGAGCCTATATGTTCTGGTCGAAGGATTTACCGGAGAATGACAAGCTGTATCTTCGTCTGATGCTCGTGACAGATTACGTCTGCGGCATGACAGACAGCTATGCCGAGAGGCTTTATAAGGAACTGAACGGCTGAGCCGTTTTTGACATAGATTAAAAGGGTATGATACACTTAAAGACACTGTTTTCAGGATGAAAATCAATTGAGGTGAAGAATCTTGGATAAATATGAATATCAGGTAAAAACCGAAGAAATGCTCCAGGCCATGGATGTCAAGGATTACAAAAAGGCCATGGAGATCGCGGACGGTATCGATTGGAAACATGTCAAGAATGTTCTGATGCTCTGCAAGGTCAGTGAGATCTATGAGTACAACGGAGATTATCAGCGCAGCCGTGAGATTCTGTTCTTTGCGTATGACAGACGTCCCAGCAGCCGTAAGATCGTGTACAGACTGGGAACACTGGCATTAAAGCTCGGCGATACCAATGAAGCGCAGGATTGCTATGAAGAGTATGTCAATCTGGCGCCGAAGGATCCGAATCAGTATGTTCTGCGTTACAAGATTCAGAAGGCAAAAGGTCTTCCGCTTGATGATCAGATCGAAACACTGGCTGATTTCAAAAGAGTTGAGTACATCGAGAAGTGGGCCTATGAACTGGCTACACTGTATCACGAAGCAGGACGCACTGAAGAGTGTCTTGCTGAATGCGATGACCTGATTCTGTGGTTCTCCGAAGGCAAGTATGTCTACAAGGCGATGGAACTGAAGCAGCAGTACAAACCTTTGACACCGCTGCAGCAGGAAAAATATGATCAGTATCTTGCCGAGGAAGAGACAAAGAAAAAGAACCGGAACAAGAGCCTGGATGTCGCCGAGGCAGTAGCTGTCGCGGAGCAGATCCAGGAAGATCTGCCTGCGGAATTCAGAGACAGGACCGATTTGGAGGATATTGATATCTATGCAGACAAAAACAAGATCCTTGCCAAGCAAGTTGATCGCGATGACAGCGCTGAGCGTGATCCGAAGGTCTCAACCTTTGCGGGACTTGCGCAAGCGCTCGAAGCGGTTACGCAAGGCGGTGCGAAAGTCGCTCAAATGTTTACCGCTGGTAATAAAGAAGAAGCCGCAGGGGAAGCTGACGAAGACGTCCCGGCGGATGAGGCGGTTGTCGAAAGCCCTGATGCTGTACAGGAAACAGACGAGTTAGACGACCTGCTGGCTTCGTGGGAGAGCGGACAGGAAGAGCCGGTCCCCGCAGAAACTGCAGAAGAGGCTGTTGAAGAAGAGTTTGTTCCTGAAGAACCGGCAGCTGAAGAGGAAGAGCCTGAAACTGAAGAGCCTGTCTTTGACGAAGCTGTTGAAGAAGTACAGGAAGAGCCGGTCCCCGAAGAGACTGAGCTTCCGCCGGTCGACGCAGCACCTTCCATCGCTGAGATCTTCGCAGCCGAGGAACTTGGCTTAGAAATTCCGGCCGAGGAAGAAACTGCAGAGGAGCCGGCAGCCGAGGAGGATTTTGCAGAAGAATTCTTCGAGGAGGAACCGGCCGCTGAGGCTGAGCCGCAGAAAGTGGCAGCAAAAGAGATCTCGATCGACAGCTTCCTGGCTGATCTGAAGAATGATATGGCTGAGGACGGCGAGGAAGAAGAGCCGGCGGCAGAGCCGGAACCGGCAGCTGAACCTGAACCGCAGCCCGAGGCGGAGATGACAGCATTCGAAGAAGAGCTTCCGCCTGAACTGGCACAGACCAAAAAGTTCTCGCTTCATGAAGAACTCGACGAGGATGAGTTTGACGATGAGGTCATCGAAGAGGTGACGGAAGACCTCGCGCAGCATTTCCCGGAGGAGGATCTCTTCGAAGAGGCCACCGAAGACTTTGCCGGCGAAGACTTTGCGGAAGAGTCTCTGGAAGAAGCGTTTGCAGAGGAAGAATTCGCGGAAGATGATTTTGCAGAGGAAGAGTTCAGTGAAGATGATTTCACCGAGGACGACTTCGGTGAAGATGCATTCCCCGAGGAGGAACTCCCGGTAGAAGAGCTTCCGGAAGATGAGTTCATCGAGGAAGATCCTTTTGGGATCGAGGAGATAGATGAGTTTTCTGAGGACAAATGGCTCGAAGAGTCACTCGATGATACCGGAACACTCGAAGTAGAGGAAGAAGTCGATGAGCGCATGAGCCATTCCGATGGCGGCGTGACATTTGACACCGGTTTTGTCGTGCAAGGCCGTTATGACCTGGAGACCCAGAGCGAAATAGGACTGAAGGCAGGCCTGACACAGGAGCAGAAGGAACTGTTCTCGTACTTCGTACCGGTTCAGGGTATGAGCGAGCAGATCGTGGCGGTTCTGGAAAATGACGCGAAGTGCACGGATCGTTACGGCACGTCCCGCACAGGCAACCTGCTGATCATCGGTCACAAAGGCTCCGGCAAGACAGTGCTGGCTGTTGATATTATCAAGGCACTGCAGAAGAACAGAAATCTTGAAAAAGGCCGTGTTGCAATTATCGACGCTGAGAAACTGAACCACAAGGATCTCAATGCCATTATCGATCGTCTGGCCGGCGGAGCGTTGATCATTGAACAGGCAGGTGACCTGAACGCGGAGACCGTCTATCAGCTCAATGAACTGATGGAAGGTCAGACAAAAGAGATGTTTGTTGTTCTGGAAGAGCAGAAGAACCCGTTGGCGCAGCTGTTACACCAGTATCCGGATTTTGCGCATAAGTTTACTTCCAAACTGGAAGTGCCGATCTTCATCAATGATGATCTGGTAGCATTCGGACAGACCTACGCTAAAGAGAATGGCTTCAAGATTGATGAGATGGGCATCTTGGCGCTCTACAGCCGGATCGATGCACTGCAGAGAGAGGACCATGCTGTCACGGTGGCAGAAGTCAAGGAGATCATGGACGAGGCGATCGCAAATTCACGCCGCAACAACGTCAAAAAGATCTTTAAGCGCTCCAAGGATGGCAACAAACGAGTCCTGCTTCAGGAGATGGATTTTCAGAAATAATCCATCGAAGGGGATGACGATGGAAAAAACAAAATATGACTATGAGATAGGTGAGATCGATCAGTATCTATTCGGCAAAGGTGAACACCTGGAACTGTATCGCAAGTTAGGTGCGCATACGGTTTATGAAGGTGATGAGCCGACAGGTGTTTACTTTGCTGTATGGGCTCCGCACGCGGCTTCAGTCAGCGTTGTGGGCGAGTTTAACGAATGGGATCCGTCGCGGCATGAAATGCTGCGGGTGGGTCCTGTTGGTATTTATACGGCTTTTATACCGGAAGCCCGTCCCGGACAGCTCTACAAGTTTTATGTCAGGGCGCAGAGCGGATTGGGCAAGTATAAAGCTGATCCGTTCGCTTCTATGGCTGAGAGGCGCCCCGGCACTGCTTCGCGCATTGCTTTAGGAAAGAACTTTGACTGGGGCGATCAGAAGTGGATGAATGCACGTCCGAAATTTAACCACAGGGAGGAGCCGGTCAGCATTTATGAATGTCATATCGGCTCGTGGAAGAGACATCCGGGCAGACCTGATGAAGGTTTCTACAGCTATCGTGAGTTTGCCAAATACGCGGTTGAGTACATGGAAGAGCTGCACTATACGCACATCGAGCTCATGGGTATTCTCGAGCATCCGTTTGACGGCTCATGGGGCTATCAGGTGACCGGCTATTTTGCGCCGACATCGCGTTACGGATCGCCGGAAGACTTCGCGTATATGGTCGATTATTTCCATCAGCACAATATCGGTGTCATTCTGGACTGGGTGCCGGCTCATTTTCCGAAGGACGAGCATGGCCTTGCTTCCTTCGACGGAACGCCGACCTTTGAATACTCTGATCCGTTAAAGATGGAGCAGCTCGACTGGGATACCAGGATCTTTGACTTCGGCAAAGCTGAAGTACGCGGATTCCTGATCGCCAGTGCGCTCAACTGGATCGAGTATTACCATGTGGACGGACTGCGGGTCGACGCTGTCGCGGCCATGCTGTATCTGGATTACGGCAAGAGAGACGGACAGTGGCGCGCCAATGATGAAGGCGGCAATGTCAGCAAGGAAGCCGTCTCCTTCTTACAGAAACTGAATAAGACGATTCTCTCCCGCAACCCGGGAGCACTGATGATCGCCGAGGAGTCCACGACCTGGCCGGGCGTAACCTGGCCGCCGCATGACGGGGGACTCGGCTTTAACCTCAAATGGAATATGGGCTGGATGCACGATTTCCTGGAGTATATGAAGCTGGATCCGTACTTCCGCCGCAATGCCCATAACATGATGACATTTGCTTCTTCGTATGCATACACAGAAAACTTCGTTCTGGTGCTATCCCACGATGAGGTGGTGCATATGAAGGGCTCTATGTACGGTAAAATGCCCGGCGAGCGGACCGAAAAGATCGATAATCTCATGGCCGGCTATGCCTTCATGACGGCTCATCCGGGCAAGAAGCTGCTGTTCATGGGCCAGGATTTCGGACAGATCCGCGAGTGGAGCGAGGAGAGGGAACTTGATTGGTACCTGATGGCTGAGAATGATCACGCCAGATTGAACCGGTTTGTGTCCGAACTGCTTAAATTATACCGCACCTGCCCCGCTTTCTATGATCAGGACAGTGTGGGAGAGGGTCTGCAGTGGATCAATGCGGATGACGGCTACCGCAGCATCTACAGTTTCGTGCGCCATAGCAAGGACCTGAAGGACAATGTGCTGGTGGTGATCAATTTCACACCGGTTGACAGGTCTGATTACCGGGTCGGCTTGCCCTGCGGCGCGAAGCTGAAACTGATTCTGGATTCTTCAGATCCGCGGTTTGCCGCAGAAGGCGCGGAAACTGCACCGGATAAGAAGAAGATCTACCATACAGAAAAGAGCGAGTGTGACAATCAGCCATATTCGTTCGCTTATCCGCTTCCGGCATACGGTGTGGCATTCTTCGAATATAAGAAAGAAGATATCGAACCGGAGATTGAAGAAGTCAAGAAGAAGAAAAGGAAGACACTGCTTCAGAGACCAAGAAATGAACGATCAGACTGATGTGAGATACATGGCCGAGGCCATGAAGGAGGCGCGCAAAGCATACCGCAAAAGAGAGACACCGATCGGCTGTGTCATTGTCAGAGACGGCAAGATCATCGCGCGGGGCCGCAACAGACGTGACCGCTCGGGAAATGTCCTGGCGCATGCGGAGATCGAAGCGATCCGCAAAGCCTGTAAAAAACTTAAAGACTGGAGGCTGGAAGGCTGCACGATGTATGTGACGCTGGAACCCTGTCCGATGTGCGCAGGCGCGATCGTGCAGGCGCGGATGGACCGGCTCGTCATCGGCACGATGAGTCCGAAGGCCGGATGCGCGGGGAGCATTTTAAACCTTATGGATGTTCCGCAGTTCAATCATCAGGTGCCGGTCACAAAGGGGGTCTGCGGCGATGAATGCAGCCGGATGCTGACCGAGTTTTTTGCAGAACTGAGAAAAAAGAAATAATAGTATATTATAAGATTACGGATTGCTTCGCGCACAGCGCTTTCGCAATCCTGCCCTGCATTCGTAATTCGCGGGGGCCCTGCCCCGCTGCTTACTCATTTCAGGGCACGTCATAAAGCCCGTCCGCATTTGCGTTCAAGCACGCAATGCAGACAGGCTTTTTCCGTTGTAATCAAAAAATGTGCGCCGCGCTTCGAATGCTCCTCCCGAACGTAACCTGATCAGACCAGCTCCATCCAGGCACCCTCACGGCACATGTTCGACCAAGCTTAGTGCTGCTGCGTTCCCGCCCTGACACGGTTCACAAGGCAAACATTGCATGAGACCCGGACTTCAACACCGTCTGAAAAGGGCAGCTTCACAAGGAGTCACCCTCAGACGCGGCATCACCCCTGCTGTAGCGGATTGCAGGTACAAGGCACCGCTAACGCCCCGGCTTGCACGTGATTCATTCTAACAAGGATTAGTGTGATAGTCAAATAAGATTGTATTTCTTCATTAGATAGGGTAAAATAACTATAACTGTACGTTCTTTTAATGCATTGAACACAGAAAGGCAATACAGCAGATTTATGGGTATTAAAGATCACAAAAAACGCGCCAGGATGACTGCTTCCAGGGAAGCGGCTAACCCGCGCCGCAGCGCATCAGCAGCGGACAGGGCAAGCTCATCGGCTGAGAGCCGCCGTGCAGCAGGCAGCAGGCGGCAGACGGCTGAAGAACGCCGGACAGCTGCATCCCGCGAGCAGGCTATGGCCGACGCATCCCGCCGCGCGCAGAAGCAGAGTAAAAAGAAAAAGGTCAAGCGTTCTATCCGCCCGTCCGTAAAGGATAAGTTAGTAAAACGCCTGCCGATTATTCTCGC
>JAFWDW010000062.1 GCA_017515965.1 Lachnospiraceae bacterium | reverse complement strand
GCCTTCAACAGGGTATCTTCCGGAGCGATGTCATAAGTAACGTCTTCACCATTGACTTTCAGATTGATTTTGATTCTCTCACTCATGATTACGCCTCCTCCTGTTTGCACAACATACACTCACCGAATGCTGCCTTGCGTGCTGCTCTCTTGGTCAGGACTGAGATCAGCTCACGGCGGTACTCGCCGGAGATCCAGTTGCCAAGACGCGGCTTTTTACGCGGTGCAATATCATCCTGAATGACCTTGTACAGCGGCTCTTCAATTGCTTTGTCGCTCTTGAGATCAACGCCGATCATTGCCTTCTCAGCATTGTAGCAGCGAACAGCTTTCGGACCGGCATTGCCGGCAGCGATACGGATATCTTCAACAATACCCTTGTCATCGACTTTGATCGAGACCGCTGAGCCAGCCATCGACAGAGCCATGCTCTTACGGCGGCCAAACTTCATATAAGCTGAATTCGGCTGTGACTTGAATGTGAACTTCGCGATCATCTCGTTCGGCTCGCAAGCGGTTTTGCCCGGGCCAAGGAGCATCTCGCTCATCGGTACCTCGCGCTCACCTTCCTTGCTCACGATCGTGACGACTGCGTCAAGGCACAGAAGTGACGGAAGTGTGTCACCAACAGTGTTGCAACGTCCGACATTGCCGCCGATTGTAGCGGAATGACGGTTTGTCGGATCTGCGAATAACTGAGCGGCGCCCCACAGACAGGGAGCATGCTCCTTCAGCACATCCGAATGCTCGATATCTGACAGTCTTGTCAGCGCACCGATCGTCACGGTGTCGCCTTCAAGCTTGATCCCGCGAAGCTCTTCGATATCGCGGATATTGATCAGAGTCAGATTGTTCCACTTGCCGTCACGGATCATCAGCATAGCATCCGTGCCGCCGGCAATAAGTTTGCACTTGTCGCCGTACTTGGCAAGAGCTTCAACCGCTTCGTCAACGGTTTTAGCCGTTACGAGCTTGAAATCCTTCATGTTTGCTGCCTCCTTTCATCCCCGGTTCTCACCAGGCTTCCAAAAGTATCCCTTTTTTACTTTTGAATTGATTGATATTGATAATAACTACCGGAAAGATACGGTCAAACCGTATCTTTCCGTTTATAAAAAGGTATTAAACCCTCTTACCGTTTTTAGCGTCCTCGCATGCTGCCAGGATTGCCTCGACGATGGCCTGATAGCCGGTGCAACGGCAATAGTTGCCGCGCATATAGTCACGGACAAATGCTTCATCAGCATCCGGATTCTCACGGACACAGGCTGTACCTGTCATCGCCATACCCGGTGTGCAGAATCCGCACTGGATCGCTCCCTTGTTCACAAGCTCCTCCTGTACGGCATTGAGCTCGCCGTCTACGACCAGACCTTCGGGAGTGGTAATTTCCCATCCGTCAGCTGCGACAGCCGGTACCAGACAGCTCATGATTGAGCGGTCGCCCTTAAGGACTGTGCAGGCACTGCACTCTGCGATACCGCAGCCGTACTTAGCGCCGGTCAGGAAAAGCTTATCGCGCAGGACATTTAACAGTAACTCGTTGCTCTTGACGGTCAGCTTCTGAGGCTTACCGTTTACGATTAATGTAATCTCGTGCATACTCATGCCAGTTCACCTCCACTTGCTTTCCATGCTGCCTCAAGGTTCTCGATCGCCATCAGATGCGTCATAGCCTTCTTGTACTCCGGAGTTGAACTACGGGACTTCTTCCTCGGCTTGATCGCTGCTTCAAGCGCATCAGCTGTATCTGCAATCAGCTCCTTGGTCATCTTCTTACCGTTGAGCGCTTCCGAAATCTCATCGAAGTACTTCGGTGTCGGAGCAACCGTACCCATCGCGATGCGGCAGGTATCGACTTTGTCGCCGTCGCGGGTGACAACGCAGGTCAGGCTGATCTTCGCGATATCAGGACGTACACGGGAGATCTTTGTAAAGGAATCACCGGTGTTCTCCTTCGGAATCGGAAGAATGATCGCCGTCAGGATCTCATCCGGCTCGATCACGGTTCTGCCCGGGCCTACAAAGAACTCAGTCGCGTCGACATAACGGACACCGCGCTCTTTGCTCTTGAGCTCGACCTTTCCGCAGTAGCACATGCACGGACCGACAGTATCAGCAACAGGTGAAGCGTTGCAGAAGTTGCCGGCGATCGATGCCATGTTGCGGACGGAAACAGAAGCCATCAGACTCATTGCCTTGGCGAGAGCCGGATACAGCTCATTGATGACCGGATTTGTTTCCAGTACCCAGATCTTCTCAGCGCCGCCGATGCGTACACTGTCTTCGCTCTTGGTAACACCGAACAGTTCATCGATGCCGTTGATATCCAGCATGACTTCCATATCGCCGCCCTTGCCCATCTTCAGGTGGACAAGCAGATCGGTACCGCCTGCGTAAATCTTTGCTTTTTCTTTCTTCTCAGCCAGAATGTCCAGCGCCTCATCAAGAGAAGCGGGCTTGACATAATCATATTCGTGTTCGACAAATTTGGTATTAATCTCACCCATTATTATTTTCCCTCCTTCTCTTTAATCGCTGCCAGAACTCTCTCCGGTGTGATCGGAAGCTCTGTGAAACGAACGCCTATCGCGTTGTAGATCGCATTGGCGATACATGCCTGAACAGAGGCCAGCGCCGCCTCACCGATACCCTTGGCACCAAACGGGCCGCACGGCTCGTAAACGTGGCAGAGGTTGACATCCATCTCCGGAATGCTCGGCATCTCGCAAGCGGTCGGAGTCTTGTAGTCGACCATCAGGCCCTTGTTGAACAGGTGACCCGTCTCTTCGTTGGTCTCGCAGGTCTCATACATGGTGTAACCATAGCCGCGGTTCCAGGAACCGATCAGCTGACCCTTGACCAGATCCGGGTTAAATGCTGTACCGCAGTCACCGTAAATGACAACCTTCGGGAAGGTGACTATACCGGTGTATGTATCGACCTCGCACTCACAGAAGTGGATCGTGAAGCAGGGCGGAGCGTTCTTCTGACGATAACTTTCAGAGTGGACTAATGTGCCCCAGCTCATAATCCATGCCTTGCGGGCGATCTCGTTGTAAGTCATGCTCTTGGTCGGATAATCTTTGACCTGAACGCGGCCCTGATGCTCGACCGGATCCATAACTGTCTCAAGATCCTGAACATTTTCATCCATCATACGGCCTGCATACTCAAGAAGCTTTTCTCTGACCTTGATCGCGGAGTTTCTGGCAGCACCGCCGCCGCAGAAGACACCACGTGTCGCATGTGTACAGACGTCATAGCCGGTGTTCATCGTATCTGCCGGTGAAAGGCCTACCATGTCAAGCGGCACGGAAAGTACTTCCGCAACGATCTTGCGGAGCGCATCCCATGTTCCGCCGCCGTGGTCGGTGACCGGTGTCACGAGATCGACAGAACCGTCTTCATTGATCTTGACTGTCGCGAAAGAGTAGTCGATAACCTCGCCTTCCTTCGGGCCGCCGGTACCGGAGCAGTGGAATCCACGTGCCACACCGATACCTCTGCGGTAACGTCCTGTCTTCTCTTCCGGCTTGCCGCGGTTGGCAAAACCGATCTTCTTGCTGCCGTCGATCAGACCTTCTTCTGTACCAGAGCTCTTAATGATCGAACGGATCGTCGGGCCCTGTGCCCAGAACTCGTCACCGATCGAACGCATGTTCTTCAGTCTGAACTCGATCGGATCAAATCCCATCTCATCACAGATCATGTCGACCATCGACTCGATCGCGAAGTTGATCTGCGGGTTGCCGTATCCCTGCATAGCGCAGCAAGGTGTCTTGTTGGTGTAAACAGCTGTTCCCTCAAACGCGATATTGCCAGCGTATTTATAGAGAGAAGCAAACCAGCCGGATGTACATCCCATGAACGGGAGCGGCTGAATCTGGTGAGCGCCGAAGTCGATCAGAGCCTTGACATGTCCGGCGATCAGTTCTCCGTCATTCGTTACACCCATGCGGACATGGAACTTTGACGGGTATTTGTTGTGGCTGTAGAAGTCTTCTTCACGGCTCGATGTGATCTTGACCGGGCGCTTTGCCTTCTTGGCAAGAGCCGCGCAGATCGGAATAACCGAGTTGACCTGGATCGAAGATCCGAAAGCGCCGCCGAACGGAAGCTTCTTAACGTTGACCTTGCACAGCGGCATCTGCAGCGCGTGCGCGATCAGCTGGCGTGCGCCGTGGATCGACTGGATCGTTCCCCAAACAGTCAGGGATCCGTCAACTTCCGGCTTGGCAGCCGCACACTTTGTCTCCATCTGTGCATGGTAAATACGACGCAGATTGAAGTCCTGCTCGAATACACGGTCAGCTCTCTTCATCGCGCCTTCGACATCGCCTTCGTAAATATTACGGACGACACCGATGTTGTTCTTAACTTTGATCTCTTCAGTATCGAAATAGATGTGATCATACAGCTGCGGGGCATCATCTTTGAGCGCTTCTTCGGGCTCATAAACTGCCGGCAGCTCTTTGTACTCGACCTTGATCGCGCGCAGCGCCTTGAAGGCAAGTTCTTCCGTGTCAGCAGCGACAGCGGCAATAGCCTCACCGACGTGACGGCATTTGTTCGGAAGAATTGTACGGTCGCGGTAAGTACCGGACGGGGTTGATACGCTTCGCTCATTGTAAACGATCACCGGGTCAATGTCATCGTATGTCAGGCATACAGCACCCATTGCCTCTGCCTCACTTGTATCCATTGAAACGATCTCTGCGTGCGGATACGGGCTGCGCAGGCAAACGCCGTACATCATACCGGGGATGATGACGTCAGATGCGTATGTCATCGTGCCGGATGCTTTAGCGGGACCGTCCGAACGGGGTGTGTTGACTCCGATCATCGAGTGACAGTAATCCTGACCATGCGGTGCATACTGGGGCATCAGATGGTT
>JAFWDW010000007.1 GCA_017515965.1 Lachnospiraceae bacterium | reverse complement strand
TCTCTTTCAGGCGGAGAAGCGCAACGTATCAGACTTTCGACCCAAATCGGATCCGGTCTGGTAGGCGTTGCCTATATTCTCGATGAGCCGAGCATCGGTCTGCATCAGAGGGACAATACAAAGCTGCTGGCTTCCCTGAAACGTCTGCGCGATCTCGGCAACACACTGATCGTGGTGGAACACGATGAGGAGACGATGCGTGAGGCTGACTGTATCGTCGATATCGGACCGGGAGCCGGAGATCACGGCGGACGCATCCTTGAGATCGGAACAGCCGGTGACCTGATGCGCTGCAAAGAATCGATCACCGGTGATTATCTGGCCGGAAGAAGGACAATTCCGATACCTGAAGGCAGAAAGGCTCCGAGCGGCTGGCTTACAGTGGCTGGTGCGCGTGAACACAATCTGAAAAACATTGAGGTGAATTTCCCGCTCGGTGTACTGACCTGTGTTACAGGCGTCTCCGGTTCCGGCAAATCCTCGCTCGTCAATGAGATCGTGTATAAAGCGCTTGCGCGCGAATTGAACCGCGCCCGTACGATACCGGGCCGCTATAAAGCCATCAAGGGACTGGAGCAGCTCGATAAGGTGATCAATATCGATCAATCGCCGATCGGGCGCACACCGCGCTCAAATCCGGCGACCTATACAGGAGTATTTGACCTGATCCGCGACCTGTTCGCGGCGACGACGGACGCCAAGGCGCGCGGGTATAAGAAGGGTCGTTTCTCCTTTAATGTCAAAGGCGGGCGCTGCGAGAACTGCCGGGGAGACGGTATCATCAAGATCGAAATGCACTTCCTGCCGGATGTCTATGTTCCCTGTGAGGTCTGCCATGGCAAGCGCTACAACCGGGAGACACTGGAAGTCCAGTATAAGGGAAAGAACATTTATGAAGTGCTCGACATGACGGTCGAAGAGGCGCTGGCTTTCTTTGAGAACGTTCCGTCGGTGGCACGTAAGCTTCAGACATTGTACGATGTCGGCCTGGGGTATCTGAAGCTCGGACAGCCCTCCACGCAGCTGTCCGGCGGTGAGGCGCAGCGCGTTAAACTCGCCACTGAGCTCTCCAAACGTTCGACCGGCAGAACACTTTATATTCTGGATGAGCCTACGACGGGTCTGCATTTTGACGATGTGAAGAAGCTGACACTGATCCTGTCCAGGCTGGTCGGAGAAGGCAATACCGTGATCGTGATCGAGCACAATCTTGATGTGATCAAAACGGCTGACTATATTATTGACCTTGGCCCCGAAGGGGGAGACGGAGGCGGAACAGTGATCGCCACGGGCACACCTGAGGAAGTCGCCCAGGTCAGGGAATCATTTACAGGACATTATTTACAGAAGATGCTGAGGTAAATACTTATGGCTATGGAAGTGGGATTAGATCTCGGAACAAGCAGTGTGCTTGTCTTTGTCAAGGGACGCGGCATTGTATTGAAAGAGCCCGCGCTGATCGCTTATGACCGGAGCCTTGATATGATCAGGGCTGTGGGAGAGGAAGCTTATATGATGCTGTCACGGGGAGACGCCAATCTGACAGGGATTCATCCGATCAGAAGAGGCATTATTGCCGACTACAGGATGACGGAGGAAATGGTCCGTTATTTCGTGTCAAAAGCGATCGGCAGACGAAGTGTCTTAAAGCCTAAAGTATGTCTCAGTGTTCCGTCTGAAGCGACACAGGTGGAGATGAAAGCGGTACTCGAGGCAGGATATTCTGTCGGAGCCCGTGACGTGCTGCTTGTGGAAGAGCCGGTAGCGGCCGCACTCGGAGCGGGGATCGATGCCGGCAGACCGGCTGGCAGCGTGATCGTTGATATCGGAGCCGGCAAGACTGATATCGGCGTCATCTCGCTCGGCTATCCTGTCGTTTCACGGAGCGAGCCGATTGGCGGAGATGATTTCACACAGGTCATTGTGGACTATGTCCGTAAAAATTATGAAATGATGATCAGTGAGTCTCAGGCGGAGGAGATCAAGATCAGAATCGGTACCCTCTATCCGCTGGTGAATGATCTGGTCATGGAAGTGACAGGACGCAGCTCCACGACCGGTATGCCTGTGCGCGCCGAGATCAGTTCAGAGGAGATCAGAGAGGCCTTAAAACCTGCCAGCGCGCAGATTGTCGAGGCGATCCATGCTGTGCTGGAAAAGACACCGCCTGAGCTGTGCGCTGATATTTTGGCACGCGGTATCATTCTGACAGGCGGCGGAGCGAGAATGCGCGGTCTTGAGCCGCTTATCAATGCCCGGACCAACATCCGTACCATGACGGCAAAGGAGCCGGACAGAGCACTGGCACTGGGTATCGGCAAATTCCTTTCGGGCAGCCGTTCTTCCTATCTGCTTCCTGCATAAGGAGTCTGTATCTATGGATCAGATCACCGGTTATGTTGACCATATCATTTTCCGCAATGAGGAAAATGGTTATACGGTATTCGTCCTCGAGAATGATGACGGCGAAGTCACATGCGTCGGGACGATCCCTTTTCTGACGGAGGGAGAACTTGTTGAAGCAGAAGGATCCTTTGTGCTTCATCCGACATACGGTATGCAGTGGCAGGTCAGCAAACTGACAGAGAAGGCGCCGCAGGATACAGAATCGATCGCGCGCTATCTCGGTTCAGGTGCCATAAAAGGCATCGGACCCAAGCTGGCCTCACGCATTGTCAGTTGTTTCGGAGAAGAGACTTTCCGTGTGATAGAAGAGGAGCCCGAGCGTCTGGCTGAGGTCAAGGGGATCAGCTCCCGTATGGCCCGCAAATTGGGTGAACAGATCGAGGAAAAACGTGATATGCGCCAGGCCATGATGTACATGGGCGGGTTTGGCATCACGCCTCATCTGGCGGCAAAAATCTATGATCACTACGGCGAAAAACTCTACGCCGTGATCCTCCATAATCCTTATCAACTGGCCGAAGACATTGAGGGTGTCGGTTTCAAAACGGCCGATGACATAGCGGTTTCTGTCGGCATTCCGGCCGACAGTGATTTTCGTATCCGCAGCGGTGTTCTGTACGCGCTGCAGCAGGCGGTGGGAGACGGACATGTCTATGTGCCTGCGCCAATGCTCTATCAGCGCACCTGTGCGCTTCTGGAAGTCGAAGAATTTGATTTAAACCAGTTTCTGATCAATCTGTCTATTGACCGGCTCGTTGTCGTGGAAGAAAACGAAGAGGAGAGACGGGTATATCTGTCCGCTTTTTATTATATGGAGCTTTACACTGCTCACATGCTGCATGATCTGAATATTCGGGAGGAAATAAATGAGTCCCGTGTGCGCGCCATGCTCGACAGGTTTGAGCAGGAGAATCAGATGGAGCTTCATGAGCAGCAGAAACGCGCAGTTATCACAATGTTTGAATCCGGCATTCTGATTCTGACCGGAGGTCCCGGTACCGGCAATACAACGACCATTAACGCGATGATCCGCTGCGCGCTTACGGAGGGTCTGACCTTTTTGCTGGCGGCTCCGACAGGACGCGCCGCCAAACGGATGACGGAGACCACAGGGTTTGAGGCGAAGACAATCCACAGGCTCCTTGAGGTCGGGGGTTCCGGAGAAAATGAAGGGATGTTTGCCCGAAATGAGGAGAATCCTTTAGAGGCTGATATTCTGATCATAGATGAGATGTCAATGGTCGATCTGCCGCTCATGCATGCCCTCTTAAAAGCCGTGCCGGTCGGCACGCACCTTGTCCTGGCGGGGGATAAGGACCAGCTGCCTTCTGTCGGCTGCGGCAGTGTGCTGCGTGATATGATCAGATCACACAGCTTCCCGCTCGTGATGCTCACCAGAATCT
>JAFWDW010000061.1 GCA_017515965.1 Lachnospiraceae bacterium | reverse complement strand
GGCTGCAACTTCAGCCGCGATCGGCACGAGCACCGTAATAGTTCCGACGCTTGTTCCCATCGCCATCGAAATCAGACAGGCAATCACAAAGATGCCGGGAACAACAAAACGTCCCGGAATGATGGACAGCATCAGATTGGCCGTGCTCGAGGCGCCGCCCGCTGCGCTGGCCAGTCCGCTGAACGCACCTGCCATCAGGAAGATGAACAGCATAATCACGATGTTGTCATCACCAATTCCCTGTGCACACACATGTACCTTCTCGTTGAAAGACAGTTTTCTGTTTTGCACAAAGGCAACAATCAGCGCCAGGCCAAAGGCAACTACAACGGACATGATATAGAAGCCCATCTGTCCCTCCTGCGGCTTGATATACTCAAAATAAATACCGCTTCCCAGATATAAAACCAGAAAAACCAGTATCGGCAATAGTGCCTTTGCGTTAGCCTGTTTCTTTTCCATATAGTCCTCCCTGTCTTCATTCCTTTCTGATGTTTTTAACAAATGCGGGGAAGAAGCTCGCCGCCGGGCTCGGGCAGCATGGTCTGCGTCCCGATCGCCGTAGTCAGCACGACTTTACCTGTCATCTCCTCCGTGATCTCACCGATGATAGCAGCGTTTTTCGTATACTTGCCCTTTTTCAGCGTCTCAAGCAAAGCACCTGCTGCCTCTTTCGGGGCGATGACAACCATCGTTCCCTCATTGGCCAGATACAACGGATCCAGTCCCAGCATGCCGCAAACACCCTGCACTGCCGGATCAACCGGGATGCTCGAGGCATCCAGGCGCACACCGACACCGCTTTCTGCAGCGATCTCATACAGGACCGTTCCGACACCGCCGCGCGTCGCATCCCGGATGACATGGATATCGCGGGTCGTCTCGATCATAGACTCGACCGCACCCCAGAGAGGTGCGCAGTCACTCTTGATCTCGGCATCGATTCCGAGATCTTCTCTGGCGAGAAGGATCGTACATCCGTGGCGTCCGACATCTCCGGTCACGATAATCTGGTCACCCGGTCTGGCAAAGGCGCCGGATGTCTTAAATCCCTCAGTCAGTCTGCCAATACCGGCAGTCGTGATAAAGACCTTATCGACCTGCCCTTTGCCGGCCACTTTGGTATCGCCCGCGACGAGTTTGACGCCGACTTCCGCAGCTGTCTTTTCCATTGAGTTTGCGATCATCTCTAACTTGTCGAGCGGGAACCCCTCCTCAATGACAAAAGCACAGGTCATATACTCGGGTTTTGCCCCCATACAGGCCAGATCATTGACCGTGCCGCAGATCGAAAGTTTCCCGATATTACCGCCGTTAAACTCAAACGGTGATACGATAAACCCGTCGGTCGACATGGCGATCTTAGCGCCGTCGATGTTTAATACAGCCGCGTCATCCGGCGTGAACTCCGGATTGTCAAAATGCTCTTTAAAAACTTCGCGGATAAGTGCTGCTGTCTGCTTTCCGCCCGCGCCGTGCGCAAGCGTGACAACTTTCTGTTCCATTTAACATTTCCTCCGTATCAATTTCTTCCGTACTGGAAGTATGCTGAACAGGCTCCCTCGTTCGAAACCATACAGGCTCCGATCGGGTGCTGCGGTGTACAGCCTTTTCCGAATACTTTACAGTCTGAGGGCTTGCATTTACCCTGCAGAACTTCACCGCACCGGCAGGCCGGATTCGGCTTGCCCTCGATCTTGGGCAGGTTAAACTTCCTGCGCGCGTCATAAGCGGCGTATTTCTCTCTGAGCTTAAGGCCTGAGCCCGGGATAATGCCGAGCCCTCTCCACTGTGTATCGCAGGGTTCCATAACCTCATCAATCACGGCCATCGCCTTCGGATTGCCCTCCGGCTTTGCCACCCGCGTATAGCAGTTTTCAAAGAAAGGCTTACCCTCCTGGATACGCACAACGATGGTCGCCAGTGCATCGAGCAGTTCCTCTGCGGTAAAGCCCGCGATCACACCCGAGACACCGTCCTTTTCCATCAGATCCCGGCATACCGACTCGCCTGTGATCGTGTTGACATGTCCCGGGAACAGGAAGGCATCAGCAGATGTCTTCAAGGCCTGATAGGCATTGGGCATGGTCTTGTTGGCCGTCAGAACCGAGAAGTTTTTGACGCCCTGTGCCATCGCATGTTTGACAGCCAGGCAGGCGACCGGCGTTGTCGTCTCGAATCCTACAGCGAGGAAAACCACTTCCTTCTCAGGGTGCTGCACTGCAAGCGCCACTGCGTCAAGCGGCGAGTAGACCATCTTGACATCAGCGCCCTCGCGGCGGATGTCAGCCAGACTCTTTTCTGTGCCCGGAACTCTGATCAGATCCCCGAACGTACACACCTGGACGTGGTAATCCGTCGCCAGCATGACCGCCTCGTCGATAAATCCGACCTGCGTGACGCAGACCGGGCATCCCGGACCCGAGATGAGCTCTATATTTTCCGGAAGCAGGCTGCGGATGCCGTGCTTAAAGATCTCATGGGTGTGTGTTCCGCACACCTCCATGATCCTGATCTTCGGACCTTTATAGCCCTGGATGATCTCGCGCGCTTCCTCAATCGAATACGTGCTCATACGGCTTCTTCCTCGTCAATCTTGGCAATGGCGATGCCGGCATGAACCATGACATAATCGCCCGGCTCCAGATCATCGATGAGCTCCGCGGATATCTCCCGCTTCGCGCCCGATGCATCGACCAGAGCCATTCCATCCTTAAGCCCTACTACTTTTGCTGCTAATCCGACACACATGTTTGTATCCTCCTTCAGATATGATCTGCTACTTGTTTAATATTCTCATCGCGTACACTGCCTGTCCCAGACAGATGCCGCCGTCATTGGGCGGAATCAGCCGGTGGCGGTATACCGTGACATTCATTTCTCTCAAATACATCTCGGTCAGCGCGAGCAGCAGTGTGTTCTGATATACACCACCTGTCAGCGCCACACTGTCAAGATGCTCTTGTGTCTTTAAAATCCTCCCGCACAGATCCGCGATCTGATAAGCGAGAATGCCGTGGAAGAGGTAAGCCAGTCTCTCCGTGTCGGCCCCGGCCAGATGCTCTTCGCAGATCCATTTTACCAGCGCATCCGTGCGCATAATGAGGCGCGCGCCCGGCTCAGTCTCCGGATCGGCATCCGGATTGAGATATTCCTGCACATTCAGAAGCTCAGGGTGCGCTTTCACGACTGTCTCGATCTCTCCGGCGGGATCTGTCCCGGTCTCTTTCATGCGCTTTTCATAGGCTTGTGCCCTGAACATCAGCGTCGTCGATGCCTCACCCTCAAATGTTGATGCCTGCCGCACCCCCAAGATCGCGCTGACCGCGTCAAAGAGGCGTCCGGCACTGGTCGAGGTGACCGCATTGATCTTCCGCTCGCGCATCCGCGCGATCACGCTGCGGGTCGCCG
>JAFWDW010000006.1 GCA_017515965.1 Lachnospiraceae bacterium | reverse complement strand
ATAGACCGCATCGTCATTGTCCACGCGGATGACCGGAACATTGGTCGGGATCTCAACAACGTCCATCCCGTAGATCTCGCGGAATTCCTTTTCCTCCGTGAGCGCGGTACCGGTCATACCGGCTTTCTTCTCGTATTTGTTAAACAGATTCTGGAATGTGATCGTCGCCAGCGTCTTGGATTCACGTCTGATCTTGACATGTTCCTTCGCCTCGATCGCCTGATGCAGGCCGTCTGAATAACGGCGGCCGGGCATAATACGTCCGGTGAACTCGTCGACGATCATGACTTCGTCTTCCGGCGTCACGACATAATCCTGATCACGGTGCATCAGATTGTGCGCACGCAGCGCCAGGATGATGTTGTGCTGGATCTCCAGATTTTCCGGATCAGCGAGGTTGTCGATATGGAAGAACTGCTCCACCCGGCGCACACCTTCTTCGGTCAGGTTGACCTGTTTCTCCTTTTCATTGACGATAAAGTCGCCGGTCTCCACGATATCCTCGCCCATGATCGCATTCATCTTGGTGAACTCGCCGCTCGCCTCGCCCCGCTTTAACTGGCGGGCCAGGATATCACAGGCATCATAGAGCTTGGTCGATTTGTCGCTCTGTCCTGAAATGATCAGAGGTGTTCTTGCCTCGTCGATCAGGACCGAGTCGACCTCGTCGATGATGCAGTAGTGCATCCCGCGCTGGACGAGCTTTTCTTTGTAGATCACCATGTTGTCACGCAGATAGTCGAATCCGAGCTCGTTATTGGTGATATACATGATATCGCAATTGTATGCCTCGCGTCTTTCGTCGGGCTCCATGGAATTGAGCACCACGCCGACGGTCAGTCCGAGGAAACGGTGGATCGCACCCATCCATTCCGCGTCACGCGAAGCCAGATAGTCGTTGACAGTGACGATCTGCACGCCCTTGCCTTCCAGCGCGTTCAGATAGGCAGGCATCGTGGAGACAAGTGTCTTACCTTCACCTGTTTTCATCTCGGAGATGCGTCCCTGATGAAGAATGATGCCGCCGATCAACTGCACCTTGAACGGACGCAGACCCGTTGCGCGGTCGGCTGCTTCACGGACTACCGCGAAAGCCTCGGGAAGAATATCATCCAGAGTCTCGCCTGCTGCCAGGCGCTCCTTAAACTCTGTCGTCTTCGCGCGCAGCTCCTCATCCGACTTGGCGCGCATCTCCTCTTCAAGACCCTCGATCTGATCGACGAGCGGCATGATACGTTTGATCTCGCGCTCGCTGTGGCTGCCCATGATTTTTGAAACTAAACTCATATTACTGATTCACTCCTTTAAATGACGTCCTGCATTGAATACATGCCCGGCTTTTTACCCGCCAAAAACTTTGCCGCCTCAAGCGCGCCTTTGGCAAAAAGCTTGCGCGAGTAAGCCATGTGCTCAAAAGTGATGACCTCGTCCTCGCCGGCGAAGATCACTTCATGTGTTCCGACGATCGTGCCGCCGCGCACCGCGCTGATACCGAGTTCTTTTCTGTCTCTCTTCTGCCTGACCTGACTGCGGTCATAGACATAATCAAGCTTGCCTTCCTCGTTAGCAGCCTCGGCCAGTGCCAGTGCTGTGCCGCTCGGAGCATCGAGTTTCTGATTGTGATGCTTTTCAACGATCTCAATATCATAACCCGCCTCCGACATATACGGCGCAATCTGCTTAAGCAGTTTGATCATGACATTAATGCCGACAGACATATTGGCTGAGCGCAGGATGGCGATCTTTTCCGCCGCCTTATCGATCGCGGCCAGCTGATCCTCTGACAGACCGGTCGTGCAGATGACGAGAGGCATTTTTCTGTCGACACAGAAGGCGAGCAGTTCATCAAAGACAGCCGGGTTGGAAAAATCTACCACGACATCCGCATCTTCTTTGCAGTCGCCCAGTGTCTCATATGCCGGATACGCACCGGAAGCTTCTCCCAGCACATCCACACCGCATACGATCTTGACATTGTCATCGGCTGCGGCCATATCAGAGACAACTGCCCCCATCCGGCCGCTGCAGCCACACAGTAAAATATTGGTCATGGTCTTTTCACTCCTTATACCAGTTTAAGCCCGTAATCTCTCATTGCCTGCGCAAGCAGCTCCGCGTGCTCCGGCTCCATCGGGGTCAGCGGTTTACGCAGTCCGCCGACTTCCATGCCCATCAGATTCATAGCTGTCTTGACCGGAATCGGATTGACCTCGCAGAACAGCGCATCGACAAGCGGCAGCATATCAAGCTGCATCTGCGCCGCCTCTTTTGTCTTTCCGTCGAGGTAAAGTGCCGCCATCTCATGCACTTTGGCCGGCGCGACATTGGATACGACTGAGATAACGCCGATACCGCCGAGCGACATGATCGGAATCGTCTGATCATCATTGCCGGAGTACATGTCAAGCTCTCCGTTTGTCAGATGTGCAATCTGGGCCACCTGGGAAATATCTCCGCTCGCCTCTTTGATACCGACGATGTTCTCCACATTGTTGATCAGATAAGCCGCCGTCTTAGCTTCGATATTGCAGCCTGTACGGGATTTGACATTGTACATGATCAGTGGGATATCCACGCTGCCTGCTATATCCGTGTAATGCTCGATGAGGCCCTTCTGAGTGGCCTTATTGTAATACGGTGTCACGACAAGAATGCCGTCCGCGCCGTCTTTCTCCGCCTTCTTTGACAAATCGATGGCCGTCTCTGTGCAGTTTGATCCGGTACCGGCGATCACCGGGATCCGCTTATTGACATATTCACACGTGTAACGGACGACATCAGAGTGTTCTTCCTCACTCAGCGTCGATGATTCCCCGGTTGTACCGCAGATGATAATGGCATCTGTTCCCTCTTGTATTTGATAGTCCAGAAGCTCTTCCAGCTTCTTATAGTTGACGGATCCGTCTTTCTCAAATGGTGTAACGATCGCTACTCCCGCTCCCTTAAACAAAGCCATGTGAGACCTCCTGTCTGCTAAATAAAAACAAAAAGTTACTGAATATTAATTTTAACATTTGTAGGGATGAATGACAACTGCCAGCGCGTTATATGTTATGATAAAAAAGAATTCAATGTCATCATCAATGGACAGAAATCATGAAGCAGTTCAAATACTCTTTGTTTGTTTTTATCGGCGCCGGCTTGTGGGGCATCGAATCGCTCTTTATAACACCGCTGTCGCGCATCGGGCTTTCCACAATACAGCTGGCCTTTCTGGATGCTGCCATGGCCGCGATCGTCACTAGCATCTTTGCGTTGATCAGGGACCGCTCTGCCTTCAGAATCAGGCTGAGTGACCTCGGCCTGCTCGCAGTCAATGCTCTGATGGTCGAGATCGCCTTCAAGTTTTTCTACTATACGACCATTATACACAGCCAGGCTTCTGT
>JAFWDW010000060.1 GCA_017515965.1 Lachnospiraceae bacterium | reverse complement strand
GCGCATGAGGCCAAATACCGGGCATCATTCGATCTGGTCGTCTCGCGCGCAGCCATGTATCTGCCGGCACTCATTGAGTGCGCTGTTCCGTTTTTGAAAGAAGGCGGCACGCTGATCGCTTACAAACAGGGATTAAACGATGATGAAATAGCCGCATCCGGCTATGCGCTGGATGAACTGAACGCCAGGATCACAAGACAGGTGCCTTATTCTGTTTCCGGAGACCTCCGCAGACTCGTCATGATTGAGAAAACCGGTCCTACACCGGACAAATACCCACGCAGGCCCGGTAAACCAGTCAAGAATCCTCTCTGATGTTTCACGTGAAACATTGTTCGGCCATCTTGTAAAACAAAACCGTTTTTTATATAATATTTACGCGGCATTTGGCACGCGTATTATTTATTTCTGAGGGAAGACTAAGTGGGAAAAATCATTGCAGTAGCCAACCAGAAAGGCGGTGTCGGCAAGACAACGACTGCCATCAACTTATCGGCATCTCTTGCCAAACTGGGCAAGAAGGCGCTGGCTGTTGATATGGATCCGCAGGGAAATATGACCAGTGGACTGGGCGTCAACAAGCACAATCTGCCGGCTTCTGTCTATGAAATGATGCTTGGGGAACAGTCTTTCTATAATACAGTGCATCACGATGTCTATCCGGGACTTGACTTGATTCCCTCCTCTGTTGATCTGGCCGCCATTGAGATTGAACTGACAACAGAGCCGAACAAGGAGTTTGTCCTGCAGGAAATCATCAGACCCATGGCAGGATTGTATGATTTCATTATTATAGACTGTCCTCCATCTTTGAATCTGCTGACGCTGAACGCTTTGACAACAGCGGACAGCGTGCTGGTTCCGATCCAGTGTGAGTATTACGCGCTGGAAGGACTCAGCCAGCTGATTCACACGATCACATTGGTTAAACAGCGCTTAAATCCGGCGCTTTCCATAGATGGTATCGTCTTTACGATGTATGACGCGCGGACGAATTTATCCCGTCAAGTGGTACAAAACGTCCGCGAGAACCTTGCGCAGCATATTTACAGAACCGTAATCGGACGCGGCGTGCGTCTGGCGGAGGCGCCCAGCTACGGCATGCCGATCTGTGAGTATGACCCGTCATCTAACGGAGCAGCGCAATATTTGCAACTGGCACAGGAAGTGATTGACAGGACGGAGCAAGAGCTATGGCAGTAAAGAAGAGAGGTCTCGGAAAAGGGCTTGACATGCTGATTCCGAACAAGGCCGATACGCAGAAAGTGAGGCAGATGAGCACAGAAGCGGCTGCGAGCCGCCAGCCTGAAGGCGAGAGAATTGCGACACTGCCTCTGCAGAAAGTAGAGCCGAATCGCAGTCAGCCCAGAAAGAAATTCGACAGCAAAGGGCTGAATGAGCTGGCTGATTCAATCAGGGAACATGGCGTCATCACGCCGATTCTGGTTCAGAAAGAGGATGACTACTATCAGATTATCGCAGGCGAGAGACGCTGGCGTGCGGCGAAGATTGCCGGATTAAAGGAGATTCCGGCGATCATCAAGAATTATGAAGGCGCTGAAAAACTTGCTGTTTCACTGATCGAGAACATCCAGCGCGAGGATCTGGACGTGATCGAGGAAGCACAGGCTTACAGACAGCTGATCGATGATTATGCGCTGACACAGGAGCAAGTTGCGAAACGCGTATCCAAGAGCCGGACGGCGATCACGAATGCGATGAGACTTCTCAATCTCGATGAACGCGTGCAGACAATGCTCGCCGAGGGCGCGATCGCGATGGGCCATGCCAGAGCACTGCTGGCTATCAAAAGCAAAACTGCTCAGTATGCGTTGGCCCAGAAAGTTGCGGCACAGCAGATGAGCGTGCGCGAGGTGGAAAGGGCTGTCAAACAGCTGTCCGGAACGCAGGGCAAAGCCGCCAGATCCAGGAAAAAGAAGGATTCCGATCCTTATCTTCGCGATATGGAGGAAAAAATGGCGCAGGCTGTCGGCACAAAGGTCATCATCTCTGAAAAAGCCCGCGGAAAAGGGAAAATCGAGATCGAGTACTATTCTATGGCTGAACTTGACCGCTTATTCGAGATAATTCGTCATGCGGACAGCAAATAAAGCATAGAAACACAAGTCGATTTATGATACAATACACAAGATGCGCTCACAGCTAAAGGGAGTTTCGAAGGGAGTCGTATGAATAATACATTTTTAGAGAGAATCGGCATTGATCCGATCATCCTATTTATCATAGCATTCATATTGATCGGCGTACTGTTTTACAAAAATCGCAGGACGACGGTGCGCTACAATCAGTTGAAGAACCTGGTCAGGCATATGAACAAGGTGCTGCGCGCCCAGGGTGTACCGGTCGGTGCCATGAAAGACAATATGAGCGAGAGCGAGGGAGAGATGTCTTCCCGCCGCGCGCAGGAGCTGCTTCAGGAAGTCCGCGAACTGCGGTCATCTTTCGCCGATACATACCAGAAGACGGGGCTTGTCAAGTACGATGCGTTTGATGAGATGGGCGGAAAGCTCAG
>JAFWDW010000059.1 GCA_017515965.1 Lachnospiraceae bacterium | reverse complement strand
GCCTCGGTTCCGGCGGACCGGTTTGGCGACAGGATCGATGCGTATCTCGATGCGCTGCAAAAAGAAATGACAGCGATCGCACCGTTTGTCAAAGACAGGCCGATCAGCTGTATCTATGTCGGCGGCGGCACGCCTACGGTCTTGAATGAGGATCAGCTCAACAGACTGTGCAGCATGATCCGAAGCTGTTTTATACATGACCGCAGCAACGAAATACAGAACACTGTTCTTGAATGGACTGTGGAAGCGGGCAGACCGGATACGATCGATTCCGGGAAGCTGGGCATTTTAAAGAAAGCAGGGGTCACCCGTATCTCGATCAACCCGCAGACTATGCATGATGAGACTTTGGAGAGGATCGGCCGCGGGCATACGACTGCGCAGGTCCGAGATGCTTTCGCCGCTGCGCGTTATGCTGGGTTTGACAATATCAATATGGATCTGATCGCCGGACTTGACGGTGAGAGCCTTGAGGATTTCAAAGAGACGCTCGCTGATGTTGAGCAGCTGGATCCTGACAGCGTCACGGTACATGCGCTGGCAGTTAAACGTGCTTCCAGACTCGGTCAGGAAAAAGACAGACCACTGCCGGCTGCAGATCTGATGACCGATATGGCGGATGAGGCGCGCAGGTGGGCCAGGTTGCAGGAGCTGTATCCGTATTATCTGTACCGCCAGAAAAACATGAGCGGTAACGGAGAGAATATCGGCTTTGCAAAGCCAAAAAAAGAGGGACTGTACAATATTCTGATTATGGAGGAAGTACAGGATATACTGGCTTTTGGCGCCGGAGCTGTCTCCAAGCTGCTGCGCTGTGCTGAGGGAATCATACGTATCAATAATGTCAAAGACGTTCTGCTCTATATGGAACAGATCGATGAAATGATCAAGCGAAAGGAAGAAGTTTTATGCTGAAGAAAAAACCGGTCACCGGCATGCGTGACATGAGTCCGAAAGAGATGGAGATCCGCGATTATGTCTTAAAGACGATCCGCGAAGTCTATACGGGCTACGGCTTCACGCAGATCGAGACACCGGTCTGCGAGCATCTGGCAAATCTGACCAGCAAACAGGGGGGAGACAACGAGAAACTGATCTTTAAGATTCTCAAGAGAGGCAATAAGCTGCATCTGGACACGGCGACTTGTGAGGAGGATGTGTCGGATATGGGTCTGCGCTACGATCTCACAGTGCCTCTGTGCCGTTATTACAGCGCACACAAGGAAGAACTGCCTGCACCGTTCAAAGCACTGCAGACGGGGCCTGTATGGCGCGCTGACAGGCCGCAGAAGGGGCGCTTCCGCCAGTTTGTCCAGTACGACATTGATATATTAGGAGAGCCGACTGTGTTGGCTGAGATCGAGCTGATCCTGGCTATGACGGATGTGCTTGACAAACTGTCGTTTGAGCATTTCACGATCCGGATCAATGACCGCAGGCTGCTGACGGCGATGGTTGCTTATGCGGGATTTCCGGCAGAGGAGACCGAGTCCGTGCTGATCACACTCGATAAGATGGATAAGATCGGTATGGAAGGCGTCCTGGCAGAGTGGAAAGAAAAGGGTTATGACGACTCTGCCGCCGGGAGATTTGCAGGGCTGCTTGAAAAGGTCAGCCACGACAAAGCCGGTATTGGTATCTGCCGGGAGGCTCTTGCCGAGCAGATGGACGGCTCGGTCTGCGATGATCTCCTGAAGATCATGCAGGTCGTCGGAGATGTGACACGGGCCGATGTCGATCTGGTGTTTGATCCGACACTTGTGCGCGGTATGGGATATTACACCGGAACCATTTTTGAGATCGCAATGGCCGAGGCGGATGTGTCGGTCGGAGGCGGCGGACGCTACGACAAGATGATCGGCAAATTTACCGGTCAGGATGTTCCGGCGTGCGGTTTCTCGATCGGTTTTGAGCGCATCATGATGGTGCTGATGGAGAAAGGCTTTACTCCGCCGGATGCGCGTGAGAAAGAAGCGGTCCTGCTTGAAAAGAACCTTGATGCAGATCAGCTGTCAAAGGTTTTTGCTGAAGCGCAGGCTGCGCGTGATGACGGACATGTCGTCAACGTGACCAATATGAAAAAGAATAAGAAGTTCCAGCGGGAGAGTCTCGCGGAACAGGGATATACAGAGTTTAAAGATGTCTTTAAGGAGAAATAAAGAATGATGGCTGAATCAATGAACGGGTTAAAACGGACGCATCGATGTGCAGAGCTTTCACTTGCCAATGTGGGTGAAACAGTTACCGTGATGGGTTGGGTACAGAAGAACCGTAATAAAGGCGGTCTTGACTTTGTGGATCTGCGCGACCGCTCCGGTATCGTACAGTTGATCTTCGAAGAGGGTAAGTCGGATCCTGCCGTTTTGGAGAAAGCAAAAGGGCTGCACGCGGAATTTGTCGTGGCAGCTGTCGGCAAGGTGCAGAAGCGCGGCGGTGCTGTCAATGATCAGCTTGCGACCGGTCAGATCGAGATCGAGGTAGAAGAGCTCCGTGTCCTCTCGGAGGCTGATACACCGCCTTTCCAGGTGGAAAAAGGCAGCAAGACTAAAGAAGATCTTCGTTTGCAGTACCGTTATCTGGATCTGCGCCGTGCTGATCTGCAGAAAAACTTCATTCTTCGCCATCGCGTGACAACGCTTACACGCCAGTTTCTTGCCAATGAAGGATTTATAGATATCGAGACACCGGTTCTGTGCAAG